>CAYHAB010000084.1:0-6051 GCA_964354505.1 uncultured Thermodesulfobacteriota bacterium | reverse complement strand
AACCGGTATGGTGAAGGATGTTTTTACCGCCATCGGTTTGATAGGCGTCGTCTTCTACCGGGATTGGCAACTTGCCCTTGTGGCCATTTTGGTTTTCCCCATTGCGGTTTTTCCTTTTGTTAAGTTCAGCAGAAAACTGCGCAAGATCAGCAAGAGGACCTTAGAGACTATGGCCTACATCACCACTTTTCTCCAGGAGACCATCTTCGGCCACCGGATCGTCAAGGCCTTCAATATGGAAGCATATGAGAACAGGCGTTTCAGCGACGCCAACGAGCAATACTTCAAATATCTCATGAAGCGGGTAAAGATACGAGCCCTCTCCAACCCGGTGATGGAGTGGTTGGCGTATATCGGAATTGGTTCCTTTATTTGGATCGGTGGTTATAGGGTTATTAGTGGGGCGATGACAGTGGGAGACTTTTTTTCCTTCATGGCTGCCGTGGCTCTCCTTTATGATCCCATGAGGGGATTGAGCAAGGTCAACCTCCTTATCCAGGAGGGGATTGTGGCTGCGCGGAGGGTTTTTGCAATTTTAGATCTCAAGCCGGAGGTGGCTGATGCCCCCGATGCCCGGGTTCTCTCTCCCTTTTCACGGGAGATCGAGTACCACAATGTCTCCTTCCGCTATGCTGATGAAATGGTCCTGAACCGAATCAACTTCGCGATGAAGCGGGGAGAAAAGGTGGCTTTGGTAGGTTCCAGCGGAGCAGGGAAGACCACCTTGGTAAACCTCCTGCCAAGGTTCTATGATGTGATCAAGGGGAAGATTCTAATCGATGGTGTGGACATTCGCAAGAGGACCTTGAAATCCCTGCGCGATCAGATCGGCGTGGTGAGTCAGCAGACCCTCTTGTTCAACGACACCGTCCGGGACAACATAGCCTACGGCAGGCCAGAGATCGCTAAAGAAGAGGTGATTAAAGCGGCCAAGATGGCGGATGCCCACGATTTTATCATAAAACTCCCCCAGAGTTATGATACCGTCATCGGTGAACAGGGCGTCATACTCTCCGGGGGGCAGCGGCAGAGGATCTCCATCGCCAGGGCCTTGTTAAAGAATGCTCCCATCCTGATTCTGGACGAGGCGACTTCTTCGCTGGATACGGAGTCGGAGCGTGAGGTGCAGACAGCCCTGGATCGGCTCATGGAGAAGAGGACTGTTTTGGTCATCGCTCACCGCCTCTCAACAGTGAGGAATGTCGACAGGATCCTCGTCCTGTCTGAGGGGGAGATCGTTGAGGAGGGGACTCATAGAGAGCTCATGACCATCGGCGGTGAATACAAAAAGCTCTACGAACTGCAATTCCAAGACCAGGATCGACCGTTGCAGGAGATAGCATAGCGAGGGATATGAGAAGGCTTTGGCACCGATTAATGTTACGACTAGGGCCCGGGGCGGCCTTTTTTCTTATTAAATTCCTCGACTTTACCATGAGGATTGAGGAGCTGCATGAGGAGCGTGTCAGAGATTTTTTAGAGAGTGGGGAAAATGTCATCGGCGCCTTTTGGCATGGAAGACTTCTGATGACACCCTTGGTATGTAAGGGCCGCAGAGTGAAGATCCTCATCAGCCGTCACCGAGATGGAGAACTTATCAGCAGGACCGTTCATCGCTTCGGAATGGAGACGGTTCGGGGTTCGAGCACACGGGGGGGGATTGCAGGGATCAAGGGGTTGGCCCGGGCCTTACAAGAAGGGTATGATGTGGTCATTGCCCCTGACGGTCCCAGGGGACCGCGTTGCAGGGTACAGCCGGGGATAATTCAGTTGGCGAGGATCAGCGGTCGTCCTATACTTCCTTTAGCGTTCAGCGCTTCTCCTCGGAAAGTATTTAATTCGTGGGATCATTTCATCATCCCCTACCCCTTTTCTCGCGGCGTCTTTGTCTGGGGTGAACCCATCTGGGTCGATCATGCGGCAGATGAAGAGGAAATAGAGGCGAAGACCGTGCTCTTGGAGAAGAGGTTGCAGGAGATTACCGAGTTGGCCGATCGTCATTGTGAGAAGGGGAGATAAGTCCCTTTACGAAAACATGCTGGAATGTCCTGCCGGAGAGGGCAGGGATGAATGGCATGCCTAAAAATCCCCCGCCCCCATCGCAGGGGAGGAGGTAATGTTTACATCAACTACGATGCCCCGCGTGGAAACACAGGGAGATTCACGGAAGAGCACCAGTGATCGCGTTGAGCTATCTTTTCTATAATTTCGTTTTTATTGTTCTTTCCCTTTTTGCGATTCCTTTTTTTCTGCTGAAGATCCTTATCTCAAAGGAGTCTTTCCATGGAGAGCGGTGGGGTTTTTATCCTCCGGAGCTTTTAAAGAAGAGAGGGAAAAGGCCTACCATTTGGTTCCATGCGGCTTCGGTGGGGGAGGTGCGGGTCGCGCTCTCTCTTTTGACGGAGATGAAGAAGGCCTATCCCCGCCACGGCTTCGTGGTCTCCACCACCACCCCCCAGGGGAGGGCAATTGCCTCCCGCGCCCATGGGGTTGACGCGGCCCTCTTGGCGCCTTTAGATCTGCCTTGGCTCGTGCGGCGGGCGGTGAGGCTCATCAAGCCCCGTCTCTTCCTGGTGGCCGAGACAGAGCTGTGGCCCAACCTCCTTAAGGAGGTAAAGAGAGCGGGGATACCCGTCATCCTTTTTAATGGAAGGATCTCTCAAAAATCCTTCCGGTTTTATCTGCCCCTGCGCTTCTTTTTCAGGGGGGTCTTAAAGAACTTCGACGCCTTGTGCCTTAAATCCCGCGCTGACAGAGAACGAATGATCAGTTTGGGGGCGACCCCTCAAGCCATGCACGTTACCGGCGATATCAAATTCCACCATCTTGCCTCACCGGCTGAGGCCGAAGGAAGGCGATTACGGCAGGAGCTGAGGCTGCCCCAGAATGCCCCTGTCATGATCGCCGGCAGCACGCACGAGGGAGAAGAAGAGTTGATCCTCAAGACCTTTAAGATTTTAAAGGTCGATGTGCCCCGGCTCATCTTGATCCTGGCCCCGAGACATCTGCAGAGGATCTCCCGGGTGGAAGCGCTCTTGGGATCTCAGGGGGTTCGCTGGGTGAAGAAGACCATGATCAATGAAGAGCGCCGACCGGAAGAGGTCATTTTGCTCGACACCGTCGGTGAACTCGCGGCAATCTACGGGTTGGGAACGGCCATATTTGTAGGGGGGAGCTTCTGTAGGGTAGGGGGGCATAATATCTTAGAGGTCTTGGCTCACGGCAAAGGGGTGATTTTCGGTCCTTATATGGAAAATATCGGTGATGTTGCACGGCTCGTGGTGGAGAAGGGGGCGGGGATGCAGGTCAGGACCCCTGATGAGCTCAGGGAGGCATTAAGGAGGCTCATTATTGATTCCTCCTTGAGAGAGCGGATGGGGGAAAGAGGCATTGCCTTTCTCCAAGAACATCAAGGGGCCTTAGAAAGGACAATGAGGATAGTGGGGGCATTGTATAAAGGGTGAAAAAGGGCCCGCTAAAAAGGACTTGGGTGGATTTGCTCTTCCAAGAGGATGGAGGATGGTGGAAGGAATTGCTTCTCTTCCCCTTTCTTATCATTTCTTGGATATACGGCGTGGTGATCCATATCAGGATAGTGCTGTATCAGAAAGGGCTTTTCAAGACACGGCAGCTCCCCTGCAAGGTCATCAGTGTGGGAAACATAACACTGGGGGGAACGGGGAAGACCCCCCTGGTGGCCGCCCTGGCCAAGGAACTGTTCCGGCGGGGATGGAAGGTGGGTATATTGAGCAGGGGATATAAGGGGATGAAGGAGAGGACAGGGGGGGTCGTCTCTGACAGCGAGCGGATATACCAGACCCCTGCCGAAGCGGGGGATGAGCCGTTCATGTTGGCCCAGATGTTATCGGGTGTCCCCGTATTAGTCGGCAAAAAGAGGTATGAGATGGGGGTCCACGCCTATACGCGATTCGGGATGGATGTCTTGATACTCGACGACGGTTTTCAACATCTCGGGGTCAAACGGGATGTGGATATAGTTCTCATCGATGCTCAAAGCGCTTTCGGCAATGGGCGCCTCTTTCCCCGGGGACCCCTCAGGGAGCCGTTGGACGGTCTTCGTCGCGCCTCCATAATCGTCCTTACCAAGGCAGATGCCTCCACCCAATTGGGAGAAATAGAAGCTGTGCATCGCTGTTATGCCCCCTCTATACCTCTCTATCACAGCAGATATAAGCCGGTCTTTCTCCTTGAGGCGGCCTCAAGAAAGAGATTTTCTCCCCACGTTGTCCAGGGGAAGAAGGTCTTCGCCTTTTCCGGAATTGCCGATCCTGGATACTTTGTGGATCTCTTGAAGGGTTTAGGGGCGGATGTTATAAAAGAAGTCCATTTTCCTGATCATTACAACTATGAACTCAAGGATTTGATGATGATACGAGAACACAGAGAAACGGCAGATTTATTTGTAACGACAGAGAAGGACTTCGTTAAGTTACAAAGGCTCCCTTTGGATGATTTCCTTTTGCATATCCTCGGCATCGAGCAGGAGATTTTGGATGAGGCGTTTTATCACACGGTGCTCTCGGCGCTTTCGTCTTAAAATCCCCGTTCTCTTTACCTCAGCCTTCAGGAAAGAGCAGTATCCCACCGGTTAAGCGCAGAGGATTTTTATCGTTTCCTTCGATCGTTTTCTCCCACAAGATGTATTGAGAGTTCTATTGTCAGGGCCGCTTATTTATGGTAAAAAAGAAGAGACCCAATAGCCAGGCATGCTTTCCTTTCCAAGCGCTTTGTATATGTTTCTGGGAACAACTGTGGTGCCGTACGAGGCAGGTACAATCATAACTATGAACGGCTGTGCCCCCGACTCAGAGGCTTCATTGTTGCGGCACCGTGCACGAGTGACCTATTCAGCCTAAGAAGGGAACGCCTTTTCCACGAACGAGAGGTATGGAGAGCATCGCAGGATGCACATGAAGAGGCCGAAAATACTCGTAGTGGATAATGACAAAGCGATCGTTTCCAGCATCAGCGATTATCTGCGTTCATATGCCGATTGTCTGGGCGCCACCAGCTATGAAGAGGCTATCTCCACGCTTGAGAAAGAAGAGGGCATTGTTGTGGTTATCTCCGATATCAGGATGCCCGGCAGAGACGGGTTTGATCTGTTGATGTGGCTTCGAGAAAATCATCCTAAGGTGAAGGTGATTATGACCACGGCCTATGGCTCTCCTCTGGTCAGGTCATTAGCCAAGCAAAAAGGGGCCGTGATGTATTTGGAAAAACCTGTGGACCTTAAACAATTGATGGATACGGTGCGAGTGATCATGGAGCGCAAGGGGTTCTCTGCAGCTATTCAGGACATGGAATTCACCGATTTGCTCCAATTTCTCTCCTTTGCCGGCAGGGCGGTAAAGGTTCAGGTGACCAACAATGTTGGGGAAGAGGGGGAAATCGGTTTGGTAGGCGATAATGCGCTGTGGGTACGGACCAGTTCTCTCGTAGGCGAGGAGGCCTTCTTCGAGATCGTGCGGTGGGAAGGCGGCGGTTTTGAGATGCGACCTCTCAGTGAGGAGGAGAAGGACAAAAGGGGAGAGGTAATTTCTCTCTCTTACCTCTTGCTTGAAGGGGCGCGGATGATTGATGAAAATTCCCTTGCGGAAAGAAAGGGAAAGACAGCGGGGAAAAAAAAGAAAGTAAAAGCCGAGGCCCCTGAAGGGGGTGAAAGGATGGTCAGCGCTGTCAATAGGATATTTGAGGAATTGACAGATGAAGTTCCGGAGCTGATCGCAGCAGAAATAGTCAGCATTGCAGAAGGGGTACCCATAGTTGCCGCAACCGATAATCCGGCGTTTGACCCCGATATCACTGCCGCCTATTATACTGAGGTGATAAAGATCAATGAGAAGGCCCTTGACGTCTTGAAAAAAGGGGGAAAACTTGAAGAGGTGTTATTAACTACCGATGAATTTTACCTCATCTTAAGGATTTTACCTGATACCCGTTTCTACGTGGGTGTGGCCATAACCAGAAAAGGGAATGTGGGGATGGCGAGGATGGTGATAAAGAAATTTGAAAAACGATTCGTTGAGG
>CAYHAB010000083.1:0-3014 GCA_964354505.1 uncultured Thermodesulfobacteriota bacterium | reverse complement strand
GTCTTTGATAATATCCGGGTTCCCAAGGAGAATCTCCTTGTAGCCCCGGGGCAGGGGCTCAAGGAGACCCTCCGGGGATTCGAGAGCGCCAGGGCGGGCATGGCGATCGGGTCTGTGGGAATGGCGCAGGCGGCCATCGATGCCTCCATTCGCTATGCCAAAGAAAGGGTTCAATTCGGGAAGCCGATCGGAAGTTTTCAACTAATCCAGGAGATGATTGCCGATATGCTGGCTGAAACCGAAGCGGCCCGCCTTCTGGCGTACCGGGGT
This sequence comes from uncultured Thermodesulfobacteriota bacterium, assembly GCA_964354505.1. GTDB lineage: Bacteria > Desulfobacterota > B13-G15 > B13-G15 > RBG-16-54-18 > RBG-13-52-11. Next base: position 2,744 of record CAYHAB010000083.1, on the reverse strand, counting down.
TTTGCGATGCTGGATAAGAAAGTTCGTTGTGACCGGGAGACCTCCATGGCCAAGTTTTACGCTACGGAAGCGGCCGTGCGGGTCACTTCCATGGCCATCCAGATTCACGGGGCTTATGGTCTATCCGAGGAATATCCGGTGGAGCGGTACTTCCGGGATGCCCGCTCTTTTACCATTCCCGATGGGACAACCCAGATTCAGAAAATGATCGTTGCTCGCAGAGCACTGGGGTTAAGCGCTTTCGTATAATTCCTGGGTCAAACCGAAGGGACATTCCGAGGTAAATCTCCATGACGGAAGAAATTCTGAAAATAGAGAACCTAAAACTTTCTTTTGGAAAAGTAATGGCCTTGAATAACGTCACGGTAGAAGTGCGCGATGGCGAGATCCTGGCCGTCATCGGCCCAAACGGTGCCGGGAAGACCTGCCTGCTGAATTGTCTTTCCGGCTTCTACCGTCCGGACAGCGGGCAGGTATTCTTTGAGGGGAGAGATGTTACAAAAATCCCTCCGCACCTCAGGGCACAGATGGGCATCGGGCGGACCTTTCAGGGGATTCAGCTCTTCCTACGGATGAGCGTACTGGACAATATCCTTGCCGGCCGGCATATCAAGATGAAAACGAATTTCCTCCAGTCCTTTCTCTACTGGCCCTGGGTTGCCCGGGAGGAGACGGAGCACATGAGGGTGGCGGAGGAGATCATTGACTTCCTGGAGATGGAACCGATCCGGGATGCCGTATTAGGCGATCTCGGTTACGGGCTCAGGAAGCGGGTGGACCTGGGACGGGCCTTGGCTCTTCAGCCAAAGGTTCTGATTATGGATGAACCCATGGCGGGCATGAACGTGGAAGAGAAAGAAGATATGGCTCGGTTTATTCTGGATATTCACGAGTCCTGGAAGATCCCCATCCTCCTGGTGGAACATGACATGGAGGTCGTAATGGACATTGCCAGCCGGGTAGCAGTTCTGGAGTGGGGCAATTTGATCGCCGAAGGGGAGCCGGGCGTCATCCAGAAGGACCCGAGGGTCATCAGCGCTTATCTGGGGGAGGAATAAAAGGCAACATGGGGAAGGAAGGGAAGGACAGGACGGCAGATCATTGGGAGTGGCCTCCAATCGAGGCGGATACGTTACCCAAATTGTTAAAGTTACGGGCCGAGCAGTTTGCCGACCGGGTTTTCATCCGCTACAAACATCTGGGGGTCTGGCAGCGGATCACCTGGAAGGAAGTGTACGAGAACGTCCGGGCCTTCGGCCTGGGCCTGATGAAGCTTGGTCTGAAACGCGGGGAGACGGTAGCCATTGCCGGCGAAAACAGAAAAGAGCTCTTCTGGGCGGAATGGGCGGCCGTGTCTGCCGGAGGAAAGGTGGTTTGCCTTTATCCGGACATGACCCCTGCGGAAGTTAAGTACCTACTGGAAAATTCAGATGCCGTCTACTTTGTGGCAGAAGATCAAGAGCAGGTGGATAAGATCCTGGAAGTCAAAGGCCAGCTTCCCGGAATCCGCAAAGTGATCTACTGGGACTCCCGGGGAATGTGGCATTACAACGATCCCCTTCTCATGGAGTTCAAGGAGGTTCAAGAAGCGGGAAGAGAATATGGAGAGCAGAATCCAACCCTCTTCGAAGAATCGATCGCCCAGGGAAAGGGGCCCGACATCGCCGGATTGTCTTACACCTCCGGAACTACCGGGCTGCCCAAAGGGGTCATCATGACTCAGACCGGCACCCTGGATGGGGCGCACCGGATCCAGATGCACTGTCCCCTGAAGCCCTTTACCCAGTATCTCTCTTACATCTCCCCGGCCTGGGGTACTGAACAGTTATTCGGGATCACCCTGGGAGTCTTCGCCCCCTTAATACTCAATTTCCCGGAGGAACCTGAAACCGTTCTGTCCAACATCCGGGAACTGGGAGTGGAAGCTCTGTCTTTTGGCCCGAGACAGTGGGAAGGCCTGGCTTCCATGGTTCAGGCCTATATGCTGGATGCAGGTCCGCTGCGCCGCTTCGTGTATAAGATGGGGATGAAGGTCGGGTATCAACTTGCTGAAAAAAGGACCGGAGGAAAGAAAATCCATCCCATCTGGCATCTCCTCTATCCCCTGGCAGATTGGATCGTCCTGCGGGCCATCCGGGATAACCTGGGTTTGAAGAAAACGTACCTGGCAGTTTCGGGCGGAACAGCCATGTCTCCGGAAGTCTTCCGCTTCTTCCATGCCATCGGGCTTAAGCTGCGAAACGCCTATGGCATTTCAGAGGTGGGGATGCTGACCCAGCATAAAGGGGACAAGTTTGACCTGGAAACCATGGGAAGCTGGTTTCGATCCCACCCGGCCTTCGGCCCTCCCCTGGAATGGAAACTGGGAGACAAAGGGGAGCTATTGATCCGGGGCGGGGCCGGGTTTGCCGGTTACTTCAAAAATCCAAAGGCTTCGGCGGAAAAAATGGCAGATGGTTGGTTTCGTTCAGGGGATGCAGTCCATATGAGGGAGGATGGCGAACTGGTATTCCTGGATCGGGTTTCCGATTTAAGGAGTCTTTCCTCGGGGCATTTTTTCCCCCCTCAGTTCATCGAGATCCGGCTGCGGTTTTCGCCCTACATTAAAGATGTCATCGTGATCGGGGATGAAACCAAACCCTTTGTTTCGGCCTTAATCAACATCGATGCGGAGATTGCCGGCCGCTGGGCGGAAAAGAAAGGGCTGGCCTATTCAACTTTTCCCGACCTTTCCCAGATGCCTC
>CAYHAB010000082.1:0-4558 GCA_964354505.1 uncultured Thermodesulfobacteriota bacterium | reverse complement strand
GATAGAGGCGGTGCGCAACCCCCGCAACCACCGGTATTCCGCCTCCAAGGGGATCTATAAACTGCGGCTGGCCATCACCGATTGGTACCGGAAACACTACGATGTCGACCTCGACCCTGATACCGAGGCCATCGCCACCATCGGATCCAAGGACGGCATCGCCCATCTCGCCCTGGCCACCCTGGGCCCTGGGGATGTGGTCTTTGTACCCGACCCCACCTACCCTATTCACAGCTACTGTGTGGTTATCGCCGGGGGCGATTTGCGCAGCATCCCGTTGACCGAGGATGAGGATTTCTTCGAGAGACTGCAGGCCGCCACCAAGCTTACCTGGCCGAAGCCCAAGATGCTGATCATCAACTTCCCCCATAACCCCACCACCATGGTGGTAGATCGCCCCTTCTTCGAGAAGGTGATCCAATTCGCCCAGGAGAATCAACTCCTCGTAGTCCAGGACCTGGCCTATGCCGATCTGGTCTTCGATGGGTACAAGGCCCCCAGCATCCTCCAGATCCCCGGGGCAAAGGAGCTGGCAGTGGAATTCTACACCCTGTCCAAGAGCTACAGCATGCCCGGTTGGCGCGTGGGTTTTGCCGTCGGGAACAAAAGGATGATCAACGCCCTGACCAGGTTGAAGAGCTACTTCGACTATGGGATGTTTCAACCCATCCAGATTGCGGCCATCATCGCCCTTAACTCCAAGCAAGAATGCGTGAGCGAAATAAATGAAATTTACCGATCACGCCGGGACATCCTCGTTGAGGGTCTCAACCGGGCAGGGTGGGAGGTGAAAAAACCCAAGGCCACCATGTTCGTCTGGGCCGAGATCCCCCCTGACTATAAAAAAATGGGTTCTCTTGAGTTCTCCAAGTTCCTCCTTACGGAGGCCAAGGTGGCCGTCTCGCCGGGGATCGGTTTCGGCGAGTGCGGAGATGGACATGTGCGTTTCGCCTTGGTGGAGAATGATCATCGCATCAGGCAGGCCGTACGGGGCATAAGGAAGATACTGTAAAAATGAAGGAGATCAAGATAGGGCTCATCGGTTTCGGCACCGTGGGCACGGGGGTGGTGAGGATACTCCAAGGGAATGCCCCCCTGATAGAGCAGCGCCTGGGGGGCACGATCCGGCTGCACAGGATCGCCGACATCGACCTGGGGAGAGATCGGGGGGTGCAGGTGTCCCGCGAGATCCTAACCGCCAATGCCGAGGCAGTGCTCGATGACCCGGAGATCGCCATAGTCATGGAGCTGATGGGAGGTATTGAGCCGGCGCGCACCTTTATCCTTAGGGCAATGAAATCCGGCAAACACGTGGTCACGGCCAACAAGGCCCTCTTGGCCCTCCATGGAGCAGAGATCTTTGCCGCTGCCCAGGAATATGGGGTGCGGATCGGCTTTGAGGCAAGTGTGGGCGGGGGCATCCCCATCATCCGCTCCCTCCGAGAAGGGCTGGTGGCCAATCGGATCATCTCCATCTTCGGGATTTTGAACGGCACCTCCAACTACATCTTGAGCAGGATGACTCAGGAAAAGAAGGGGTTTCGCGAGGTCTTAAAAGATGCGCAACGGTTGGGCTACGCCGAAGCCGACCCTACGCTCGATGTGGAGGGGATTGATGCCGCCCATAAACTCGCTATTCTGGCCGCCCTGGCCTTCGGCGTCCGGGTGGACCTTAACGATATCTTTGTCGAGGGGATATCGGACATCACCCCCCTCGATATCCAGTATAGCTCGGAGTTCGGCTATCGCATCAAGCTGCTGGCCATAGGGAAAGAGGATGGGGGGAAAGTCGAACTCAGGGTCCATCCCACCATGCTCCCGGCCCACCACCTCCTCTCCACGGTGGATGGTGTCTACAATGCCGTCTACATCTCCGGGGATGCCGTAGGTCCCACCATGTTTTATGGACAGGGTGCAGGAGGGCTCCCCACCGGCAGTGCGGTGGTAAGCGACCTCGTGGACCTCTGCCGCGACATTATCAAGGGCATCAAGGGGGGGGGATTTATGCTCCCCTTGCCGTCGTCCCAGGAGGGGGCGATCAAGGCAATAGATGAGGTGGTAACCCCTTATTATCTCAGATTTACCGCGTTAGACCGCCCCGGCGTCCTCTCCACCATCTCGGGGATATTGGGGGACCACGAGATCGGCATCGCCTCGGTAATACAGAAGGGGAGAAAGGTAAAAGAGGCAGTCCCCATCGTCATGATGACGCACGAGGCAAAGGAGCGAAATATCCATCATGCCCTGAGCGAGATAAACAAGCTTGATATCATCCGCGCCAAGACAACCCTGATCAGGGTGGAGGGGGATGTAACGTAGGGCGTTGTTGTCTATCTCTCGTTAGGCGGGATTGAACCCTTTACGAGCCAGGTGCCTTTTCTGTTTGTAATATTTTGCGGATCTCCCGCGCCCGGTTTTCTAATTGTTCGGCTTTCTCTTCCTTGCCGCCGGCCCTATAAAAAATGGCCATTCTCCCTAAGAACTCAATGAACTCCTCGCTTTCTTTTTCTTGGATGATGATCTTTTCCCAGGCAGTCAAAGCGAGGCGATAGAAACCATCGGCCTCGTCCATTTTATGCTGGATCACGCAGAGATCCGCAAGGCGCTGTGTAATGACCAGCTCGAATGCCCAATTTTTTTCGGGAAAATTTTCATACGCGGTGAGGAGACGGCGGTAGTGTGCTTCAGCCTTGGGCCACTGGCCCCATTTTACGAAAAATTCGGCATAATCCCTCAGACGTTCATACCATTCAACAGTACCTGTCCCGATCTGCCTCTCCCGTATGCGGAATAACCGATTGTAATAGCGCTCAGCCTGCGGATAGTTCTTCTGCGAATCATACAAGGTATAGAGGCGTTCAAGGGATCCTATAAGCCTGGGGTCATCTGCACCGAAGGCCTTTTCTTTGATCGCCAGGTCCCGTTGATAGAAGGCCTCTGCCTTATCATACTGGCGCCATGCACGGTAGAATTGCCCCTGCTTGACGAGGTGGGAACAAAGCTCGCTGTTATACGGATCATATATTTTTTCCCAAAGCTTAAGCGCTTCTTTGTAATATGGCTCGGCATGGCGATATTCTTTCTGATTATAGTGATAGGTCGCCACCTGCTCCAGGTATTCAGCCACCTTGGGGTCGTTTTTGCCATAGAGCTTTCTGTAGATGGTCAGCGCCTTTCTGTACAGACGATCGGATTCACTAAATTGCTTATTGACGCGATATTGCGATGCGAGGGTGGTCATGGCTTCCGCCACATCAGGATGCACCTTGCCGAGGACCTTTCCCCTAACTTTTATGGAACGTTTGTAATAAGGCTCGGCAGCGGCAAAACCCTTCTCAAGGTCGAAGACCAATGCCATATAGACCAACAGTTGTGCCAATTCAATGGTATCCGGCTTCGGCAGTTTTTCTATCGTCTCCAGCGCCTGCCGGTACTGTGTTAATGCCTGGCCGTATTTGCTCTGCAAACTATAAAGGGTCCCAAGACCGATCAGGACCTTGGCGTATTCAAGGGTTTGCTTTTTATTCGCCTTTGCATATACGGCGAGCGCCCGTTTGTATAAGGATTCGGCTTGGGCATAATCTATTCCAATATTATATTCCTCTGCCAGGTAATAGAGAGATTCCGCCAATCTGGGATCATCAGGCCCAAACTGCTTTTCCGCGACCTGTAAGGCCTCTCTGGCGATATCAAGGGCCTTAACGGTTTTGCTATAATCATATTGTTTCTGGGTTTGATCGCGAATGGCCTTATAGCGGGCAGTCAGCTCTTCCCACGATTTTTGCTGCGCATAGGCGCCCATGCCGATAGAAAGCGCGAGCATCATCACGCAGATACTGATTATGCCCCGTTTCATAACCATACCTCCTGGCCCGTATAGTATGGTCACCCACTACAGGGCTCCCTGTCAACCAGTTTTTTCTATATAGGAGGTTATCATCCCTGGATATCCAGGGCGGGTTTGGTTGAATTGAGAATGGGTTAAGAACCGTTACGGGATGGTTTTTTTGGTAAGGCCTGTAAGGGTTTTCCACATCTGCTCGGAGGTCTCGCATGCCAGTAATTTTTTACGCGCGCTATCCTCCTGAAATGTCTCTATCAAACCTGAGAGGACTTGCAGGTAAAATACGCTGACTGCCGAGGGAATAATGATGAAGAAGACGATGCGGGTCAACCGGGATGCGGAGGGATCAAATTTGAATCCACGCTTCTTGAGCCCGAGGGAAAAGGTCAGTCCCCCGGCCTCTACGCCTCGAACATGGGGGAATGCCAAGCCATGATCCAAGGCGGTTGACACAATTGCCTCTCGCCGCAGGGCGGCAGCCAACAAACCCTCCGGATTTTCAACAAACTCCTTTTCAGCCATCAACCGGATCATTTCGGAAATGGCGGCATCCCGGTCTTCTGCCTCTATCCTCGGAAGCATCAGCTCCGCGGAGGAGAACCTGGCTACGCCGACCCTCGGCTTCCCCGTTTCTTTGAGATCTCTTCTCAACTGTCGGGATGCCCCCTCAAAGGGATACAGGATCCTCATACAATTTGGGCATTGCTGGATCCC
>CAYHAB010000081.1:0-5191 GCA_964354505.1 uncultured Thermodesulfobacteriota bacterium | reverse complement strand
CTACTGCGAGCGGCTTATTCTCCTTGACCAAGGCCGCCTGCGCGCAATCGGCCCTCCCCAACAGGTGCTGACAAAAGGAGTGATTGAAGAGGTCTATCAAACGGCAGTAAGGGTGATGGAAGCCCCCGGAGGCGGAAGACCTGTTATCCTCCCTGCCTTGGCAAAGGACGTTTAGCTGTCTGCCGTCAGCCTTCAGGCGTCAGGATTTATTGCCCCGTTCACGGAGCAAAACCCTCGCCTTTAGGAGAAGATTTTAGTTCGATCTTTATCACAAAAGGGTTCAAGGGATCATGGGTTCTAAAAAATGTCTGAATGCTTTTCGCTCAACCCCTTGAATCCTTGCATCCTGCCGCTAGCGGCATCCCGCTTCCGTAAATCTATAGTGTGGGGCGGGATCGACCCCTAACGCTATCGCCTTTAGGCGATAGTAATAGTAGATTACTTTACAGCTATCGGATCCCAGCTGCCAGTTGGTCCCTCAGGCAAAATGTGACAGGCACAATGACCGTTGTTTTTACCGGTATGCCGGCGAATCGGGCGGGGATAAAGCTCCACTCCTTCACAGCTTTCAGGGCGCTATGGTCCAACACCTCATAACCGGACGATTCCTTTATCCGTATCCCTCCCACCTTGCCGCTTGCCAGTACCTCCACCTTGAGCCTCACCGTTCCCTCATATCCCCTGCGTCTCGCTACCTCCGGGTACGGCGGTTTGGGGTTTCCCCCATATTGGGGAATGGCCAGGGCAGAGTCCCCTCTGCGATCCGCATTCCCTTTGCTAGTAGGAGGACCTTCATCTGAGACCTTGGCCCGGTCCTTGACCTCTTGTTGGGGAGCGGCGGTTTCCATCGCCTTCGTTGTGGGCCGTTCCCATGATGTCCCCTGCCTGGTCCCCAGCGATACCTCAATAGATCCGGGTATTTCTTGGACGTGAAGTAATGCCGAAGTGGTGTAGATGAGTAAAAAGAAAATGGCGAGGTGAATACCTCCGGAGACGACAACGCTGATGATGAATTTATTGATCTCTCTTCCCATGGTTTTTCCGGACTTCCTACAAAAAATCCCCGGTTTTTGAAGGAGGCCGGGGATCAAAACTGTTTATAACTTCACGGCCTTACCTTCGAAGACCTCAGCGTGAAGCATAGTCAGGTAAGTTTTCTGGCTCGCGCATCAACCTACTCACCGCACCTTCCCATTCCGGTTTTACGGAACAGTGGCCTTTTGCGGTTTTCGTCCGCGCTTACAGAGGCGGGTCCGCTCCCGTTTTTAACGGGATTCCTTTTTAGCCCTCCGCGAGGGCACCTAACTATGGACTATGCCTATTTATACGTTCTACATATCAGGAATGAGCCCCCCTGTCAACAGAAGGATGTGGTCCTCTTTGCTGGAAATGGAAGAGCATCTTTGGGAAGGAGAATCGAGGGTTACCGATGAGACTTAGTTACTCTCTTCATTGCGTGATGTGTACCAGAGAACCATCTACCTCCAACTGGCTGAGGGATGAAAAGACGATGAATATTCGTTCGTTGTTACTCTTTGCGTCAACAGGAACGAGAAAAAATCCGGGTTGATCCATGTTGAAGGAATGGGTATATCCTGAGATGATTTCTCCATCTTTAAACATGGCCTTTATCTTCTTGCCCGATGCCGTGAGGGCCTCAAGACCCTTCGCACCACCGTGGTTTTTATCACCTGCAAAATCTTTCACGAAGAAGATCGCCTTGAGGTGGTCCACAAAGATCTTTTTTGTTTCCTCGCCGTGGATGCCTCCAACAGCTATGTGAAACAAGGGCTTTTTAGGGAGAAAGTCAGCTGTTGTACCTTTTATGACATTTCCGTCTTTGTCATGCACCACAATCTTATTTGCAGGCATAAGCTTGTCTCCCTAATCTAACTAAGGAGTTAAGAAATATCCCATCATAGGTGCCGCCATGTATTGAAGAAAATCTGTACGCCGTAAAAAGGCAAGTGACGCAGCAGAAAGAATCTATGCCCTGGGTATGTTTAGGGCCGCGGCGTCTTCTACCTGAATCCAATTTAAAGCACTAGCCGCAAATAAAAGATTCCTTACCACGTCACTTGCTTTTTCGAGAACCGTTGGTACTCTTCTTTTTATTCTCTTAATGATAATTATAGACTACATCTATCTTGTATCGTTTTCTCCGCATAAGCAGGTCGCTTTTTGAAAAAGCTTTTTCATGAAGTTATTTTTACAGCCGCTTACTTCTTAGCGTTTCTTTTTTGCAGCAACTTTCTTCTTGGCTGGTTTCTTCTTTGCAGTAGCCTTCTTCTTAGCTGGTTTTTTCTTTGCAGTAGCTTTCTTGGTTTTTTTCATGGTTGCCTCCTTAAATTAATATGTTTGATGATAATGCGTTACTTAAAACTCGTTTCTACCTGTCTTTCCACATGTCTTTTCACCTGTCTTACCACAACTTTCTTATAAACGTCACTTTTCAAAAACCGCTCTTCCTAAATCTTTTGCACAATTATGTTGCCGCTTGTAAATACGCAAGGGATTTACTACAGAGTAACGTTAATAAAAAATGTGACTTTTGTCAAGAAAAATTTTGCGCTTTTCAAGGATATGATCCAGTTTCAAAAAAAGCAGGGGATAATCCGATTTCTGAGAAAAAAAGGGGCCTAAAGATGGCATCCCTAGGCCCTTTTAAGAAAAGAAAAAGATTCCTTGGTAGCGGGGGGTAGATTTGAACTACCGACCTTCGGGTTATGAGCCTAATTCAGCTATAAAACAGGAGCAAGCAGCAACAAACAAGAGGCTTTACTGTCAAGGACTTACGGGTCTTTGATGGTAAAGCCTTACTTCTTGTTTTATGCTGTTTTAGGGTGTTTTGTTAGAAGGTTGTTAGAAGGGGGGTTTGGGGGGGTACGGGCAGATGATGTAATCATACACCTGCCTTCGATAATCCCTCCCTCAGCTTTTCAACAAAGAGAGTGGAATGTCTGGATCGCTCAATGCTTTAGAAATGTACCGCTCTGCCGCTGCCTTCCCTGCCTTCTGTTTTTTACCTAGCTTTCCATGAGCAATTTATGGCGTTACCTTGAAAAAGCCAATGTAACTATTATCTTCCTCACTAAGTTCCCTTATTTCGTTTAATCCATCTACATAAAACCAAATTTTGTTGGGTTCCGCCGTATGGGCCGGAGTGGGAGTGACGGTGCTGGCGATACTCCACGACCATATCATAATGTGTTTACCAGCTCTTTTCCATCCTTGCACGTTTTGCCAGGTAAATTGTGGCAGCGTTTTGTTTTCAACCCCAAGCGGACCAATTATCGAGCCAACACTGAACGATTTCCCTGTTCCCCAGGCGCTGACATCCGCCTCCGTAATAGAGTCTATGGGAGGCGTTTTCACCTTGTAGTAACAAATAAAATTAGCGGTCTGTCCAACCTTGACGGTTGCGGTGCAGCAGTTTGCGGGAGGGTCGCTTCCGCCCGCCTTCCCTATGGTACCTTGTACAGTTACACCGTTTAAGACACAGTGATCAACCTCCAGGTCCCAAAACGTCGCCTTGGGATTTTCCATTGCTGTTGGCTTAAAACCTGCTGGTTTTTTTATATCCTGTGACGCTGGTGTTTGTACCGTCCCCTGCTGTGTCTGCTGTTTTGTCGTTGGTTGGGTCTGGGTTGCCTTCGCCGCAAACGACGGTGCAACAGCGAGGAGCGAAACAAGAAACGATAAAGCTGCAAAAATGGCTATTACCATCACCACCTTTTTCATCAGTCCATCCTCCTTTTCCCTTTGTTTTCCAATTTTCCCAGAGGCATGTCTTATGACGCAATTGCCTAAGGGGTAACAATAAATGTAATTAACAGATCGGAATCAACAAAACCATTATTCGGTTCGTTGGTTTCGGGAATTTTTTTATACCAATCCACGCAAAAGCAATTCATATACACATTCGAACCGACACACTCAGGCCCCGCGGTCCATTGAAATACCGATGATTCATTCCATATCTTAGGGTTGTTACCCTTTCCGATACCTCTTTTCCATCCTTGCACGTTTTGCCATGTAAATTGAGGCAGGCTTTTATTCGTATCAAATAAATGTATAGGGTTGTTGCCCTGAGCAGTATGATTAATTATGAGCAAATAATTAGAATAGAGGAATTTGCCGGAGCCCCAATACATGGCATCAGCTTCCGTAATATCGCCGACGGGAATCGTTTTCACCTTGTAGTATGCCTTGAACTGCACGTTTTCTCCAACCTTGACATTGATAGTTTTATTTCCTCCCCCTTTTTTTATGACTACACCCTTTACTTCCAGACGGTCAAATTCGAGGTCCCAGAACTTCTCCTTGGGCTTTTCCATTGCTGTTGGCTTAAAACCTGCTGGTTTTTTTATATCCTGTGACGCTGGTGTTTGTACCGTCCCCTGCTGCGTTTGCTGTTTTGTCGTTGGTTGGGTCTGGGTTGCCTTCGCCGCAAACGACGGTGCAACAGCGGTCATGGAAACAAGAAACGATAAAGCTATGACCATTGCCATTACCATCATTACCTTTTTCATGTCTTAATCCTCCTTCTCCCTCTATTCTGAGGTTGCTCAAAAACAATCTCGATTCCCTCTTTCCTCCTTTTCTGTATCACTCTATGAGTGCCGAGTTCTCATAAAAAGGTTCAATGAAATAGTGATTCTCGACAGCGTTATAGGGCTGTTAAATACAAAAGCCCCCAGGGGTATAAAACCCCTCAGAGGCTTATTGAATGGCACCTTCCAAAACCCTCTCTTCATACCTCTTTCCTCGGTTAGAGGCATCTGACAGGTTATCTGCACTACACTATACTGTTGATTGTCTGCATTTTTTCACATTCTGTAGGGGTTGTCAATATGGTTTCAGGTTTCAAGAAAAAGGGGCCAGCATAGTGCCAGCCCCAGAGGATCATTGGTAGCGGGGGGTAGATTTGAACTACCGACCTTCGGGTTATGAGCCTAATTGAGACATAAAACAGGAACAAACAGCAACAAACAAGAGGCATTACTTTCAAGGGGTTGCGGTTTTTTGATGGTGAAGTTTTGCCTCTTGTTTTATGCTGTTTTAGGGTGTTTTGTTAGAAGATTGTTAGAAGGGGGCTTTGGGGGGTAGGGCAGATGATGTAATCATACACCTGCCTTTGATAATCCCCCCCTCAGCTTTTCAACAAAGAGAGTGGAATGTCTGGATCGCT
>CAYHAB010000080.1:0-18984 GCA_964354505.1 uncultured Thermodesulfobacteriota bacterium | reverse complement strand
GGGTTTGAAGGCAAGGCCCAAGACGCCGATGGTCTTACCCCGAACATCACCCAGGATCGCCTCGATCTTCTCGATCATTCGCTCCCGCTGCTTCTCATTGACCTTAATGGTTGATTGGACTATCTCCATCTCACAGTTGTGTTGTCTTCCAATATGGACCAATGCGTTGGTATCCTTGGGAAAACACGATCCTCCAAAACCAGGCCCCGGATGGAGGAACTTCCGCCCGATTCTCCCATCGAGGCCCATGGCCCTGGCCACATCGTGAACGTCCGCCCCCACCCGCTCGCACAGGTTGGCTATCTCGTTGATGAAAGATACCTTAGTGGCCAAAAAGGCATTGGAGGCATACTTGATCATTTCGGCCGTCTCTATCGAAGTAATGATGAAGGGTGTCTCTATGAGATAGAGGGCGTTGTAGATCACCTTCATCGCCTCGATGGCCTTCTCGCTCTTTGTTCCGATGACGACCCGATCGGGCCTGAAGAAATCCTCTACGGCTGCCCCTTCTCGCAAGAATTCGGGATTGGAAACCAGATCAAAGGAAACCGCCCCCTTTACCTCTTCCTCAATTACCTCTTTGACCCACTTACCTGTTCCCACGGGTACGGTGCTCTTGAGGACGATGATCTTATGCTCATCCATATACCTGGCAACCTCCCTGACAACTGCCTCTATTTGAGAGAGATCAGGTGAGCCATCGCTGTTGGCAGGGGTGCCCACCGCTATGAAGATCACTGTGCTGGAACTAACTCCCTTCTTTGTATCGGTGCTGAAGGAAAGCCCCCCCTCCTTCATATTTTTTTCTATCAAATCATCGAGGCCCGGTTCATAAAATGGGCTCTTTCCTTTTTTCAATTTTGCTATCTTTGCCTTATCGTTATCCACACAGATGACCTCCATGCCGAACTCGGATAAACAGGCACCGGTCACCAAACCAACATAGCCGCTCCCGATAATGCAGATCTTCATCTATCCCCCCTACAATAAAAATAATCCTGTAAGGCCTCCTGCCAGGGCCTCATCTTGATACCTGCCTCCTGCTGCAGTCTCTGGCAATGAAAGACGGAATAGAGCGGCCTCTTAGCAGGCCGATTGAGAGCGGCAGAGGAGATTGGTAAAACCTTCACCCCCGATACACATGCTAACCTCAAGATCTCCACGGCAAAATCATACCACGAGCAAGAACCTTTATTGCTGACATGGAAGGCTCCCTTGCAATCATTGATAATAAGGGTAGCGATGGCCTTGCTCAAATCCGTCGTATGGGTGGGAGAACCCCTCTGATCTTGTACCACCTCAATTCTATCCCTTTCAGAGGCTAAGGCAAGGATGGTCTCGACAAAATTACGGCCATGCTGGCCGTAGAGCCATTGTGTCCTGACAATGAGAAAGTCGTCCAACAACTCCTCAACATAGCGCTCGCCCATCAGTTTACTCTCGCCATATATATTGAGAGGGTTGGGAGGATCATCCTCACGGTACGGGCGCCCTTTCTCTCCATCGAATATGTAGTCGGTGCTGATGTAGACCAATTTGGCCCCGCTATCCCGGCACCCCTTCGCCACGTTCTTGGACCCCTCAGCGTTAATCACGAAGGCTCTATGTATCTTCTTTTCACACCCATCGACATCGGTATAGGCGGCGGCATTGATGACCACAGCGGGTGAGATCTCTTTGATGGCCTTACGCGTTGCTCCTTGACGGGTGATGTCTACGTTCTCCTTGTCCAATCCGATCACATCGTATCCGTTCGAAAAGACCCTCAGCAGATCGTGTCCGAGCATCCCCTGCGCGCCAAGAATTAAAACCTTCTTCATGACCTCCTCATTAAACAAGAACACGAATCAAATGAATGATAAACAAAACCGACTCAAAAAGCAATCCCCCATCGCCCTGAGCGCTCGCTTATATCCTCTTGCCGGATGATCGTGTCATCGTGTGCCTGCCCAACATCTTTGATAGAGAAAAAAGATCGATTGATAAATGTGGGGCCCTGCATCCATGCAGGGCCCCACATTTATGCTGTCTTTCATTACGAGAGACTTATATTTTTTTCACTTATCTATTGTTGGTCGCTCCATTTGCCGTATTTCTCTCGCAAGATCCGGTGCAGGATCTTACCGGTGCCGGTACGCGGCATTTCCGCATCCTTGATAAAGTCTACTGCCTTGGGTCTCTTGAAACCGGCGATCTTCCCCTTGCAGGACTCCATGATCTCATTGGCCAGCGCGTCGCTCGCCTCAAAGCCGTCATGCAGAACCACTACCGCTTGCACCGACTCACCCCATTTCTTGTCCGGCACCCCGATGACGGCCACGTCCTTGACCGCTTTATGGGCCCCCACGCAGTTCTCCACCTCTGAGGGATAGACGTTCTCGCCACCGGTAATGATCATGTTCGCCTTCCTATCCACCAGGTAGTAGTACCCCTCTTCATCCCTGCGGCACATGTCACCGGCGGTAAACCACTCTCCTTTAAACACCGACTTGGTCTTCTCAGGATCCTTCCAGTACTCCTTGAAGATCGAGGGGGTCCGGGAATAGAGCTCGCCAACCTCTCCCTCAACCACTTCCTTCCCCTCTTCATCAAATATCTTGATCCGGTCGGTCCCAAAGATCTCCTTCCCAATAGAACCGAGCTTCTTAAACTGGTCCTCGGGACGCAAGAGCGTCACCAACCCCGCCTCAGTCGATCCATAGGCCTCCCAAAGCTCGGCATTCTTAAAATGATCCATAATGGCTACCTTGAGATCCTTCCTGGCCGGAGCAGAGGAGATCAAGAGCTGCCGTATGGAGCTGACATCGTACTTTTTCTTGACCGCATCGGGCAGGGCCAGCATCATGATGTAGTGGGTAGGCACGAGCGAGGTGAAGGTAATCTTATAGTCGGCAAAGGTCTTCAACATGTCCTCCGCATCAAAACTGATCATGTTGTAGATCATCACCGGCGCAGTCACCAGGGTATAGGCGTAGGAATAATAGACAGAGTTGATGTGGCACATCGGCATGACCAGCAATACCTTGTCCTTCGGCAATACCCCATGGTTGATGTCGCTGTTATAATACTGACCGAAAACAGCCTCATGGGTCTTCACCACCCCCTTAGGCCGCCCCGTCGTACCGGACGTATACATAATCGTCCACGCATCAGCAGCATCGACCATGACATCAGGCTCTTCAGGAGAGGCCGCAGCCAATATTTCCTCGTAACCGACGTAGCCGGCAGGCGCCTTCCCCTGGCCCATGTATATATAGTTACCCTTCGGTATGGTGGAAAGATTATCACGAATACTGTTGACGGCCTCAACAAACGGCTCCTCTACGATAATAGCCTTGCACTCAGCGTGATTGATGATGTACTCAAAATCAGGAGTGGCAAGACGAAACATAAGGGGAACCATAACCTGCCCGCCCTTGGCACAACTGCCGTATATCTCCAGCCACTCAACCCGGTTGTAAGCAAGAATGGCAAAACGATCGTGATACCCTACCCCAAGCTTCGTTAGGGCATTGGCAAGCCGACACGTCCTCGCATTCCACTCCTTGAAGGTGAAACTCTTGTCCTTATCCTGACAGCCGAGTTTGTCCGGATAATTGATGGCATTCATCTTCAAAACAGTACCAACGGTCATCCATTTACTGACAGTCATAATACAACCTCCTTTTCCTTTTCCTTAGTCCCTTAGTCTTTGTCTTGATCTTGTTGCGTTGCTAAGACATACGCGCTCAGGTCACACAGGCGCATAACCGAATTGCACCACACCTCTTACTCCCATATCTTGCCGGGATTGAGGATGTTGTTGGGATCGACAATCCGCTTGATCCCCTTCATCATCTTAATAGCCATAGGATCCATCGCCGTCTTGAGAAACTTCCTCTTCTCAAGACCAATGCCATGCTCCCCAGACACCACACCGCCTACCTCCACGGCATAGGCAATAATCTCCTCCATGGTCTTTTCAGCCTTCTCAAAGTTCTTCTTGTCCTTTATGTCCGTCAAGATGGCAGGGTGCAGGTTACCATCACCCGCATGACCAATGATGTTGTACTCAAGCCCCCGAGACGTACACAGCGTCTTTACCTTCCGAATAAAATCAGGAATCTTCGTCCGCGGCACCGCCACATCCTCAGCCATTACCGTCGGCGCAGCACCAAAGACAGCAGCAAACCCCGCCCGCCGAGCCGCCCAATACTGATCAGCCTCAGCCTGATCCTTGGCTACCCGCACGTCCGTGGCCCCATACTTTCTGCAGATCTCTTCCACCTGCTTCGCCTCTTTCTCCACCGCCTCGGGAATCCCATCCACCTCAAAAATAAGCACCGCATCGGCATCCTTCGGAAGCCCCATAGGGGCAAGCCGCTCAATGCTGTTTATCACCCAGTTGTCCAAAAGCTCTATCTTACCGGGAATTACACCGCTTGAGAGCACACGGTAGACATTCTCTCCCGCCACCGCAACGTCATCATATACCGCCAGCAACGTCTTCTTCGCCGGAGGCATGGGCTTGAGCAATAAAAACGCCTTCGTAATAACCCCTAACGTACCCTCCGAACCCGTAAAAAGCATCGTCAGATCGTACCCCTGCACGTTCTTCATCGTCAAACTACCCACATTCATCACATCCCCCGTCGGCAAGACCACCTCAAGACCCAACACATACTGCTTGGTAACCCCATACTTAACACACGCCGGTCCACCAGCATTCTCACCAATCACACCCCCCAACGTAGCCCCAAAAAAACTCTGAGGATCCGGCGGAAAAAAGAGCTTCTCCTTGGCTAACGCCACATTCAAATCCATCAAAACCACCCCAGGCTCCACCGTCGCCGTCATGTTCTCCTTGTCTATCTTCACTATCTTGTTCATCTTCGTCGTACAAAGAACTATACCACCCTTAATCGGTACTGAACCACCACTCACATTCGTCCCCCCACCACGAGGCGTCACCGGCACCCGCTCCTTGTTCGCTAACTTCAATATCGCCGCTACCTCCTTCGTCGACGTGGGAAAAACCACTACATCAGGCTCGTGTACCCAAGAACTCGTCCCATCATACGCATACGAAGCCAAATCCTCCTTCTTCGTCAGTACGTCATCCTTACCCACTATCCTCCGCAACCCATCAATAATACCTTTTTTTATCATGCCCTTCTCCTTTTGCATGTCCTTATAATAATACCGCGTTCCTTACCACAACTACCCACACCTGTCAAGTTTAACCAGACAGTATCGTGCGGAATTTCACTTGATTGTTTGTAGTTTATACAATAAAAGGCCCTCCTGTCAAGTTAACCAAGGGACGAAAATAAGGGTATTTTGATACAAACCTTGGGTAGCGTCCTCATTTGCCTCATAAGCCAATAATTCCACCGATGTCCCAACATATGGTGCCTTTGGGTGTCTTTAAACAGCACAGGGCTTCGAAAAAAAAGAGAGATGGCGAATCTCTCTCTTCTCATGCTTTCCTTAAAAGTTTAAGGATTTGAACAAAAAACTTTAACAAAAATAGAGGGGGCAGATAGGATTTAAACGCCGTCTCTTCTGGGAAACGTCATTTTTTTCTCAAAAAAACAAATGGTGCTTTACCCAAGACGAGATCCCTTTTGAAGATATATGATGAACTCCGTGCCAGTGCCCTTTTCGCTCATTACCTTTATTTTTCCCCCCAAGTCTTCAATGATCTTTAGGGAGATGGAGAGTCCCAATCCGGTTCCCTTATCCGGTGACTTTGTCGTAAAAAAGGGATCAAAGATTCTATCAAGATCCTCAGGGGGGATCCCTTCCCCTTTATCTTTTATGGAGATGGTCACCCATCCGCCCTTGTGCTCAGTTTTTATGGATATTGATCCACCTTGAGGCATGGCATCGGCAGCGTTTATAAATATATTATACAAGACCTGCTGCAATTGGTCGCTATTTCCCCTTATGGGGGGGAGATCTTTTTCCAACAAGAGATCAAGGGTTATATCTTGAAACCGCTCTTGCATACTTACCACATGCAGAGAATCTTGGATCAAACGATTTACATCTACATCATCTCTTTGCGAGGAAGGGGGTTTGGAGAATTGCAGCAAATCTTTGATGATGCGGTTGATCCTCTCTGTCTCTTTCCTCGTCCTTGCCACTAAGTCCAAAAGCAACTCCCCATCCTTGAGTCTTTTGCGTTTCAGACGCTTGTGTAAAATCTCCGTGTGACCCAATACCGATGTCAAGGGATTGCCGATCTCATGAGCAACCCCTGCGGCCATCCTTCCAACAGACGCCAGTTTTTCAGAGCTCACCAGCTCTTTTTGCGTATCCCTTAATTTTTTAACGGTACCCTCCAAGTCTCTTTGCTTATCAGCTAAACGCTCTACCATCTGATTAAAGGCTGCGGCCAACTGTCCTATCTCGTTTGTGTATTCCACCTGCGCCCTGTAGCTTAGATCACCCCTCCATATTCTCTGCGCTACCTCCACCAATCTCTTCAGGGGGTTTACCACCACCCGAGATAAGAGAACAGTGCCGAAGACGATCATGACAAGGGAATCCAATAAGATCAATATGAGGAACAACCGTCGAAAGACTACCAGCCGATCTGTAACATCAGCCAACGAAAAAGAGACCTGTACACCCCCAATTATCTCTCCCTCCCTCACAAGGGGGGCAGACAAAATGAGCCTATTGTAGAAGGACCACCACAGCGTACCTGTCTTTTCCTGATGCAGCTCTTCTCTCCCTTGATTTATAGCCTTGAGCAGATCTTCTTCATATCTGATTCCCCTTCCTCCGGTCATAAGGGGTTTCAAATCTCTATCGACTATCACAATCCCTTCAACTTCCTTTAACTGAGCGAACCCCATAAGGATTCTCGAGAGGCTGGGATCATGTTGCCAATTCTTCGCCTGGAGGGCGGTGACCACCCTCTGGAGAGAAAAGAGGATAATGCGTGAGCCTGCTATCTTTTGCTCCATGATCTCCTGTTCGCTCACCTTGAGGATGGTAAGACCAACCAGCAAGAGAGAGGCCACCGTGAGGATGGCGATGTTGAGGACGATCTCCGTCCTGAGACCCATGTTGATTTTGCGAAAAAGCCACGTCATACTCATACGTTATGCAGCACCCCGTAGAATTCCCATATACCAGTTGATCAGGATCTCGCCCCACAACACATAGATGATGGCTCCTAAGGAGAGGAAAGGACCAAACGGGACGGCGTACTTGCTATCAACCTTCGAGGAGACGAGCATCAAGGCTACCCCTGTTACCGATCCGACAAAGGAACTGCACAGGATGGTAAATAATACCCCTTTCCAGCCTATGAAGGCACCGATCATGGCCAGGAGCATGAGATCCCCTCCCCCCATTCCTTCTATCTTGGTTATCATCTGATAGACGCTTGCCACTACATAAAGGGAGCACCATCCCAAGAGTACCCCGATGAGGGAATTTATGATGGACATCTGGGGATGGAACAAGGAGATGGCTAAGCCGACCAAGATTCCCGGCAGGCTTATCACATGGGGGATGATCCGGTGAGGAAGATCAATAAAACTTACCAGGGTTAAAGCGGCAAAAAAGGAAAAATATATCAGGTAGAACGCAGAGATACCGTATCGCACGAGAAGTATGACAGAGAAAAGCCCCATGAGAAATTCTACAAGAGGATAACGAGGGGATATGGGAACCTGACATACCCTGCATCTGCCCCGCAAAATGACAAAACTTACCAGGGGAATATTATCGTAGAAACGGATAGGGGTTTTGCAGCGTGGACAATGTGAAGAGGGTGCGATGATGGATTTCTCTTGCGGAATTCTATAAATGCACACGTTGAGGAAACTTCCTATAATAGTCCCCAAGACAAAGCCGAAAAAAAGCGTTATCCAGTTCACGTGATTCCCCTCCCCTTCTCCCTGAGTAGTTTAAGGTAGAGATCCTCTTGCTCCCTGACCATCTTCCAGATATTGAACTCACCCACTATTTCCCTTCCATGCTTACCCATATCTCTCGCCTCCTTGGGGTGATCAAGCAGATGGATAATTCTTTCAGCCATTTCCCTCGTGTCTCTCGGTTTGACAATGAAACCATTTCCACCGTGTATGACCGCTTCCGGGGTTCCATCAACATCCGTAGCGACGATAGGGATACCCATAGCCATGGCCTGGGGTAATACACGAGGAAGTCCCTCCCATAAAGAGGTGAGGACGAAGATATCGGTAGCGGCGAGGATCTCGGGGACATCCCTCCGCCATCCAAGGAGCTTGAAACGCTCTCCCAGACCCAATTGAGCCGCCCGCCGCTCCACACGCTTCCTCAATTGTCCGTCTCCCGCTAAAATGAAACAGGCCTTTTTTTCCTGGAGGACCCGATAGGCCACTTCGACATAATCAAGAGGGGCCTTTTGGGGCTTGAGGCATCCGATCATAGTAACGATGGGAAGAGTTGGTTCAACGCCCAACTCTTTTTTCTTTTCCTTCCGATTAACCCTCACCCCGGTGAACTCTTTCAGCTCAATCCCGCTCCTGATCAGAACCGATTTTTGTTTAGGAAAAATGCCGCTATCAATCCCTTTTTTTATGTTGGCCCTGGAAACGGCTATGAACTGATCGGTGATCCTGGCAGTAAGCCTCTCGAGAAGGACGAACAAATTACGGACGGGGAAGGGCTGGTAGTCATGAAAACCAAAGCCATGGATGGTGTGGATGATGGCATCCGCACCGGCAAACCTGGCCGCCCATCTCCCCAGGATACCCGCCTTGGAGCTATGGGTGTGGACAATGACGGCAGAATCACCCTCCCTTATCTTCTGTAAGATCCCCTTAATCCTTAACAAGGCCTTCACGTCCATCAGGGGATTTATCTCCCTCGTGAGCTCAGGGATGAAAAAAGTCTTTACCCCCTTGAGGGCCACGGCCTCCGGCACCAAGATCCCTTCAGGGTGGGTTATCAAATAGGGGCGGAAGCGATCTCGATCCAAGTGCGCAACGGTAAAGAGGGTGTTCTGTTGAGCTCCCCCTAATTCAAGCTGGGTAATGATATGTGCGACTTGAACAGGCCTCATGAGAGACCAGCAGCCGCCTCTTTCCCTTGCAGGATGGCGTCTTCCATTGTGGTATATTCCCATCGCCCATATCGACCGATAGGATAGATATGGTGGGAGCGAAGAAATTGAATAATTTTAGGGATGTGTTGGCTACGAAACCGATCATAGATCACATAGGCATGCTTGATTAAGATCGTCTTCTCAGTCAGAATCTCGTCGTCTTCCCTTAAAAGCCCACATGAAACGAGGGAAGCCAGGGTCTGTTCCCGCACCTTTTCCAGAGAAGGAGGGTTTGTGGAGAGATAGGATATCTCCACGGATACGGCGCTGGTTCCCTTCGGGGCGTTATGAGGGGAAAAATTACTGAGAACGCCCACTCTATAAAACGGGAATGAAGGTTGCGGATAATAGATCCAGTGATGATCTGATATCTCCTCTCTGCCCACCCCTATGTTGATGTTGACGATGGAGATATATCGAAGGTGATTCCTCAAGTCTTTTATTTCTTCGGGGATGGGGTCAATGTACTGAAGGAGGTCATCCATGGGGAGAGACGAAATTAAAGCGCTGTAAGTTATTTCACTTCCATCACTAAATTTCACCTTTTTCTTTTTGACGTTGATGGTTTTCGCTTCTCTTCCGAGGTGTACACCTTCAATCTTGTTCAGAAAGGCCTGGGGCAGGATCTGTATCCCCCCCTCCGTTGGATAAAAAAACTCCTGATTATAGCCAAATCTCTTGAGGTTGATCCCTAAGGCGCCATCGACCACCTCTTCAATGGTTGGCCGAGGGATAAATCTCTCAACCCAATCCAGAGCAATTTCGTTGAGGGGAATCTGCCAGAGCTTTTCGTTGTAGGGAATCATAAAATGTTTGGCGATACCTGAGCCAAAGGTGCGATCTATCCAGATCAAAAAATCATCTCGTTCCTTCACTTCCCTACAGGAAGCTTGGATAAAACTGATGAGACACTCCCTCGTTATCTCCTTCGGCAATGCCCAGAGGTTCGCCTGAAAGGGGAAAGGGACGTATCTGCTATTAAAGTATATAGCAGAGCGTCGTTGGTGC
Source organism: uncultured Thermodesulfobacteriota bacterium (assembly GCA_964354505.1). Lineage (GTDB taxonomy): Bacteria > Desulfobacterota > B13-G15 > B13-G15 > RBG-16-54-18 > RBG-13-52-11. Next base: position 8,888 of record CAYHAB010000080.1, on the reverse strand, counting down.
CTTAAGAGCTGATGCGGCAATAGTTTATTCAGGAGTTCTTGCGTGTATGGTTGGCTGGGGTGGAGGAGATGGCCCGTGTAGTCAAAGGTAAATCCATCTTGGACCACTGAGCGGCAGAGACCTCCTGCCTGTTCCTCTTTTTCAAATATCTGATAATCCTTACCCTTTAGATGATAGGCGGCGCTCAAACCGGCAAGTCCTGCCCCTAAAATGACGATCACTTTACCTCAATTCTTTGTATGAGAAAAATGCTTATGATACCTGATAAGGCCAGCAGCCCTAGCACCGTTACCACCTGGTAGAGAGCGGATAAATTCATAATGAGGATACCGAGACCCCCCAAGATGGCGGCTGTGCCATAGCTCAGCCAAATCACCCCCTTCACAGAAAGTCCTGCTGCCCGAAGCTGGAGGGCATAATGGTCAGGGCTGCCCCGATAGAAGGGTATCCCTTTACGCCAGCGGGCGACGGTGACCTGGAACGTCTCAAAAATGGGGATCCCAAGGATCGCTATCGGGGCAAAAAAACCCAGCACATCCTTTTCGGTGTAACTGCCGATCATCGCCAGGGCCCCGAGCATCAGGCCCAGGAACATGCTCCCTGCGTCGCCCATGTATATCCTGGCCGGAGTAAAATTGTACCTCAAAAACCCTAATAAGCTACCGGCGAGGGTGATGGTTAGGATGGCGATCATCACCTTCCCATTGAGAAGGGCAACCATGAAGAGAGCTAAACAGGCGAAAAAAGCGACGCCAGCGGCGAGCCCATCCATGACATCTATGATGTTAAAGGCGTTGATCATCCCCACTAGCCACAGGAAGGTCAAGGGAATGCTGACATACGTGGGGAGAAAGACCAGTTTGATAAAGATCCCTGACTTGATCAATACCAAGACTGCTATGAGCTGGCCGGCGAACTTGGCCCATGTCTTGAGAAAACCGAGGTCATCGATGAGGCCCAAAAGCAAGACGATGGTCCCGGCAAGGAGCAATCCCAAAACCTCTTGGTTAAATTCAAAGCTAAAGGCCAAGACGAGGAGAAAGGAGAGGTAGATGGCGATCCCCCCGAGATAGGGCATGGGTTTTTTATGTTTTTTCAATCTTCCATCGGGCCGGTCCACTATACCAAACTGCAGGGCAGCCCTGCGCATGACAGGGGCGAGATACAACGATAATATTAATGATAGGACAAATGTAAAAATATAAAGGTACATTTTTAAACTATACTCTTATATACGCTCTGAGGCCTCAGAATTCTTGCCGCAAATCAACTTTTGAATTGCCAAGGAAAAGACCAATAAATGCTACATCATTTCTATTGAAATTGTCAAACGAAGAGAATTATTAGTAAAAATATTCACTTCTGATATTATTTGCTTATATTCTCGTTGAAACCTAGACCGAGATGGACATACAGAAATTAATGAAAAAATTTAAGCAGCTATTTTGCGAATTGTTGGAAGAAAACCGTTTTTATTTTCAAACCCCCTCCAAGGCGGGACTCGTGGATAACGAAGGGGCCACGGGAATTTACTCTTTGTCTGATAAATAATCTCCTGGTCGGCAGATATTCACCCCGCTGACCGTTTTCCCAAAATACTTACCAAAATGGGTGACATCACCGGTAAGTAGATAATCAGCTTTTGCCGCCATTGCAGCAAGAAGGACAGGGCAATCCTTTTCGGGCAAATCTATAGCGCAGGGGATTCCCGAACCCACTTCAGGGAAGATTTGAACGGAATTGAGAAAATGATTTAGCCTTTCCAGAAGATGGGGTTCTTCAAGGTTTCGTTTAGCCTCTTCAGTTACATACTGAGACGCCAGCAGCACACAGTCGCCCTTTTCAGCTTTCTGCCATAGTCTCTCTAAGCCCTTGCTCCCATAAGCCACAGAAAAAAGCACATTGGCGTCAAGAAAAATCCGCTCAGAATACATCGGTATCAAACGATCTTTTCATGAGAAATCGTTTCAGGATCGAGACCCATCTTGCGGACTTCCTCCAATGCCCATTGATAATCTTCTGGAGTGAGGGCATTATTTAATAAAAATTCAGCCTTTCTTTCAGGCGTATATAGCTCCACAGGCAGGGTCACTGTCGGACGCAGAAGCACTCCCTCTGGTTTCTCCTCCACCGCAACCAGCGCCCCCTCCTCCAATCCATATTTACGCCTTAAAGGCGCAGGAATGACTACTGTCCCCCGCCTTCCAACTTTTGTCATCTCATAAGCCATCCCACTTCCTCCTCTGAGCAGGTTTATAGCATACAAATTTCCTTACCATCTTTATCTGAATATCAGATATTCTGATATTTGTCAAGAAATATTAGAGAGATCTCTGAAAAAGTGGAGTTTTTCACCATTCTTTCTGAAAGGAATATGGTTTAAAGCAATGACCCTAAACTCTTATACAAACGTGCCACCCGCGGACCCCAGCGCTTGAGGGAGTAATGTTTATCCACCGCCTCCCTACCCTTCTGTCCCAGCGTGCGCCGCAATTTCCCATCACGGGCTAAAAGAGACAACTTCTCTAACCACTCCTTATCAGTAGCAGCAAGAAACCCGTTCTCCCCTTCCATGATGATCCTGTTGTTTACCAAAAGAATGCAAACATCAGACATGAGGTATAATGCTAGTAGGCGGCTCCGTAGAGGAAGGGTTTTCAAGAATGAATCTATACAAATTTCTCCAACACGAAACAGCCTTTTCCAAACTGAAAGACATTTCTAGTTTGCCCCTGGCATTTGCAACAATCCTGGGCAAATCATCGCTTTTATCTACGACTCGGCAAAGGGCTTTTTCAATGCTTTCGGGAGAGTAACCATCAATCAAGAAACCCGTCTCCCCATCCTCTATAATCTCGGGAATACCACCAACATTGCTCGCAACAACGACGAGCCCAGATGAAACGGCTTCAAGTATCGAAATTGGCAAACCCTCAATCTTTGACGGTAGAACAAAAACAGAATAACGCGGCATTATATTGATCGGTTTTATAATAAAACCCTTAAGGGTTACACTTTTTTTCAAACCAAATTTCTTAATTTTTTTTTCTAGTGTTTTAATGTCCTGTCCTTCACCATAAATGTCCAATGTAAATCGTTTTCTTTTGTTTTTTAAAATGTTTATTGCTTCTATCAATTCCAGAAATGCCTTTTGTTTGAGATCAATTCTGGAAACCACTAAAAGTTTATGTGGATTGATCGTTTTTTTTAGGGGATTAACGCTTGTATCAATGCCATTGTAAATATAATAATTATATGGATATTTTATTCTTGCAGTATTATCTAAGGCCACGTATTTTGAGCAACATACATTTACTGAAGCGAGGCGGGCAGTATATCTTTCTAAAAGCACCTCTATTGGATTTAAGAAGGTAGAAACAGTATGTATCGTAGAAATCTCAGGGATTTTGTTTATGCGCGCTATAATCCTACCAACCCAATTCGCTTTTAAAAGATGGCTATGAATAATGTGTGGCTTGGCCATTTTTATTAATGAGTTTAAAGCAAAAAAAAACCTGAAGTCCAAAGGAAATTTCCCATCTAACGAAACGGTTTTGATCCCGGCTTTTTCAAGAATAGGTCTAAGGGGCCCATCTCCTCTCAAGGAGACCACTAAAAATTCAAAATCATTTTTCAGAGTATTGGAAACATCAAAAATTACCTTCTCAGCACCACCCATCGTGAGCCCTATTGTGAGAATAAGAATTCGAGGTTTATTCAAAGTGCCGTACTGCTTAAATTGTTCCAATAATTTTTCCTTATCGCTTTATAATTCAGCTATGAAGCCGACATACTTGCAAATATTTTTTGATTATATCTTCATAACGGAATGCATGAAGATCAGGTCTTCTTTTTTCTCCATTTTGCAAAGCTTGTATTATAGCATCTGCAAGCAATTCTGGATGACCCACCGGGACAAGCCGTCCAACACCAGTTCTTTTAAAAATCTCTTTAGGGCCACTGGGACAATCAGTTGATACAACAGGACAACCACAGGCTATTGCTTCTAAAAGGACATTCGAAAATCCCTCGAACTGGGAGGACAGTGCAAAAACTTTTGACAACGCCATGAAATTATAAGGATTCTCCTTGAATCCGGGCATATCTACATCTGGCTCTATGTTTAATTGTCTCGTTAACGATTCTAAATGGGGACGTTCTTGCCCTTCACCAAGGATTATGAGCCTAATGTTTATTTTTTTTCGCACCAGAGAAAACGCTCGCAACAAATTCTGATAATCTTTACATTTATGCAGTCTACCTACGCTGAGTAAAACTGGTGGCTCTCCTGGATGATACCATGGGTGATTTATGGGTTCAGTTGTTTTTTTCAAAATATCATCGAAACGTATTGGATTGTAAATGACAGTAATCTTTTCATTGGAGATATCAAAAGATCTCGCAAGATCGTTGGCTATTCCCCTAGACACCACTACTATTTCATCCGCCATCGGATAACTAATGCGCATAAGGATGGGAAGTGCCAACCGTGTTCGAACGTTGGGAGGTTCTTCCATGGCAGATGAAAAGACACTATGCTCACTTATAACTGATAGGATATTTGCTCTCGAAATTTTTTTTGCCCACAAAGCAACGACATTAGCATAATCCATAGCTGAAAGGATTACATCAGGCTTAATACGGCGTAAATAATTACTTAACGCAATTAAAGCAAATGAAGTATGTTTTACTCCTAAGTCAACGATATTAAGATTGGTGGGGAGTTCATTAACATACGGACCGTCCTTCCTAATGATAACAAAATCAACGTTATGACCAGCTTCAAGAAAACCATAAGTCAAATTAACCATTACCCTCTCCGCTCCTCCCCCACCTAACGTTGGAACAAAGAGGGCAATTCTTTTGTTCAATTTTTCTTTTATACGCATAAGGCGGCTGCCTTTTTTCTGAAAGCTTTTCGCTCCTTGTTCAGCAGAAAGATGAACCTAATTGGTTAATCAACCAAAATCGCAACCTTCTGAATAACAATACTAAAGAAAGGCAAGGTTTACTTCCGATAACTAAAAACATCAACCTTAAAATACGACGTTTAAAAGAGACACTAATATTCATGGCTTTAGCCATTGCTTCTGACGCCGATTGAAAAAGCCATTGCCGAGCAAACATCAATGCTAGCTGTTCATACGCCGAGTCAAAAGCATTTTTCTTGCAATCACCAGAGTCAACAAAAAGCTCATAAGGAGAAAACGCTTGTAGCGCTTTGAGTCGGACACGATCCTTGCACGACTCAGCCAGCTTATACCTGTGACTAAGGTTACCGGAATGCCAACGGTATTTTATAAGAGGAATTGATACATGGCCAAGGCGACATCCATACTTCAGCATTCTAAACCACATATCACCGTCAGAATCAGCAGAAAGAGTCTGATCGAAATAACCAACCTTTTCAAAGCACTCACGACGAATGATTACGGAGGAGCCGTTGATAAAATTTTCCTTAAAAATCTCAATGACGAAACGTTCGGCAGGGGGACAGGGGCAATGTACAACTTTAACTTCTTCACCCTGGGAGTCAATCATGATCCAGTCAGTGTACACTAGTGCAAGAGAGGGGTTCTCTATAAATTTATCAACTTGATGCTTAATCTTTTTTGGCAAAAATAAGTCATCGGAACTAAGCCACGCTATTAACTGACCATTCGCGTTTTGAATGCCTTTATTAAGAGCAGCCGCTGTTCCACTATTCTCCTGACGGATGCAGTGAATTCTTTCACCAAACTTTTGTAAAATTTTCGGCGTAAAATCTGAAGAGCCATCGTCCACGACAATGACCTCTAGGTTTTCATAATCCTGATTAAGAGCACTCTCTACGCTTTCATAAATATATTGTTCATCATTATAAACGGGGATTACCACGCTTACCATGGGCTTCATATTGATTTTAGTCTTAATCGCAATTTTTTTGTCAAAGATTTTCTAGTATGCTTGCATTAAGATATTTTTTGCTGCTGCTTTATATTTCATCCTGTTCGAAGTAAGAGAGTACGATCTTTACTACAGTAGTACTCACGTGGCTTTCCAGATATTCAGGTGGCACTGTCCATTGTGGCTCTTGATCGAGAACGGTGCGAACGCACCTGATAATCATCTCAGGATCAACCCCGCTCAGTATATTACTGCCGCACTCAATGGTCTCTGGCCTCTCAGTGACATCGCGGATAGTTACATTGGCTACACGAAAGATGCAACACTCTTCCTGCACTGTACCACTGTCACTCAACACACAAAAGGCGTTGCGTTCAAGTGCTATAAAGTCGAAGAACCCAAATGGCTCAAGGAAGCGTACCTTCAGATTGTCTCGCTTAATGCCAAAAGAGTCCATGCGTAGACGTGTTCGGGGATGGGTGCTTACGACAACCGGTATCTTATGCTCTCGCTGTAATCGGTCGAGTGCTGTAGTGATTCCTTTCAAACGGCTTTCGATATCCACGTTTTCCTCGCGATGCATCGTAACAAGAAAATACTTACCTGATTCAAGTTCTAGCCGTGTTAAAATATCTGACTGGCTGATTTGGGGCCCGTAGTGCTGAATAACCTCATAGATCGGATTCCCCGTTACATGAATGCGCTCGCTAGGAATGCCTTCCCGCAGTAGATTCTGGCGACTACGCTCGGTATAAGGCATCAGCACATCACTGGAATGGTCAATAATGCGCCGATTTACCTCTTCGGGTACGCGATCATCAAAACAGCGGTTACCAGCCTCCATATGATAAACCGGAATCCTGAGACGTTTGGCCATAATAGCTGCCAAGCCACTGTTTGTATCACCCAATACGAGAAACCTATCCGGCTTCTCCTCGAGCATCACACGCTCACTGTGGATTAAGATTGTAGAGATTTGCTCTCCAAAGCTGCCACGAGCACCAAAATAGTGATCTGGTTTACGGACACCCAACTGCTGAAAAAAAACCTCATTGAGGTTGATATCATAGTTCTGACCGGTATGCACCAGTACTTGATCACACATTCCATCTAACTTCTTAATTACAAGACTAAGACGAATGATTTCCGGGCGAGTGCCCAAAAAAGTCATGATTTTCATGAGAGGAAATCTTCTTCAAATACGGTATTGTCTTCAAACATAAGTCTATGTCTCTTAAGCAAGTCTGCTAATTCACTCTTTGTCATAATATTATCTGCTGAACTATACTCCTTTTCCAGCGGCTTTTCAATCACCGTCGATATCTGGAGTTCAGGCAGCACCGGCATAATCACATAGTGGTTTCCCTGTTCTCGTGCACGGTGCGCTTCTTCCTCAGAGATGAGAATTTCATGTACCTTTTCACCTGAGCGGATGCCAATAACAACTGTTTTTATTGGACGATCTCCGATGAGTACGTCTACAATATCAACAACGCGTGCTGAGGGAACACGCGGGATATATATTTCTCCTCTGTGCGCCAGTTTTAGAGCGGCGAAGATTGTATCTACAGCCTGGTTCAGGCTTAAAAGAAACCGCGTCATTTCAGGGGTTGTGATAGTAACGGGGCCACCTCGACGAATCTGGTCATGAAAAAGTGGGATTACCGATCCCCGAGAAGCAAGCACGTTTCCATAACGCACGCAGATGAACCGGGTATCAGGGCAATCAAGATTTGCACGCACTAATATGCGCTCCTGTATCGCCTTTGTCATGCCCATAACGTTCACCGGTTTGCACGCTTTATCAGTTGATACCCCCACGACAGAAGCGATTGGCAGTTGCTGTTCGCGGATGGCACGAACAATATTTTCAGCGCCAATGATATTGGTTTGAACGGCTTCAAATGGAAAATACTCGCATGTTGGTACCTGCTTGAGAGCAGCGGCATTGAACACAATGTCAGCGTTACGTAGCACTGCGTTGATACTATGGTAGTCTCGCACATCGCCGATCTGAAATTGTAAGAGTTGCTCAAAATTGTGATAAATCACCTCGTCAGTAGCAGTTGCAAGACGTTGATGTGCAAGTCTCATGTCATTCTGCTTGGCTTCATCGCGCGAAAATACAACGATCTTCTTGGGAACACCTAGCTCTCCGGACAGTAATCGGCGCACCAGAACTTTACCCAGCGAACCCGTCCCACCTGTGACAACAACCCTCTTATTTGTGAGCATGAAGCCTCCTTAATTTTAAGTATGGGGTAGGATCATTATACATCTGTTCAATCATGTCCGACCAGGTGGGTGGAATATACCCAGTAGCGCGTTTGAAGCGATTGGCATTGAGACTCCGGTCACAGACAACTTCATCATCAGGTTCAATCTGTATTCTCAAGCCATATAGTTTTTTCACCAGCGACAGAAGGTCGAATTTGCTAATCGGCCCTGAGGCCACGTGCCAAATGCCCTGCAAATCCGGGTGTTCAATGATAATCTTAGCAATGATCTCAGCCAATGCTTTTGTTGTAAATCCGCTATAAATAGCTCGTCTGTAGCCTCTAACGGTCTTTCCTTCTTGACCCAAAAACCACTCGATCAGACCATGAGAGGTCTCAAGCTCGCGTCCTATCATAGAGGTTCGTAAGGTCAGAGAGCCATCGTAGTCTAATTCACCCAATAGTTTGGTCCTCCCATAGAGATCTTCCGCATCTGCCACATCGCTTTCCACGTAGTTTCCCCTACTGCCTGAAAAAACACAGTCAGTACTTATATGGATTAAACGAATGCCAGCATCCCGACAAAGAGGTGCCAAACGGTGAGGGAAAAGGGCGTTAACGGAAATACTGATAAGCGGATCTTGGGCTGCCTCAGACTGTTTTACGATGCCGATGCAATTTATAACTAAAGCGGGCCTCGTATTAGTTATTGCATGTTGGACACTGTCAAAATTTTCCACTTGTACATCACCGAGGAGGTGCATATTATTCAACACCTGGTGATCA
>CAYHAB010000079.1:0-10095 GCA_964354505.1 uncultured Thermodesulfobacteriota bacterium | reverse complement strand
ACTGCCCTTTCGAGGGGCCTATGAAATTGTCGCATTTTCCGGAACCATCGTAATCGCCTTTGCCCTCGGTTATACCCAGAAAAAAAAGGATCACATTGTCGTGGATATCCTGACGCAAAAGTTCCCTGAAAAGGTAAACAGAATACTCGATGGCGCCAACTATCTTATAACCACTATCTTCTTCGGTATCGTCTCATGGCAGGTTTATATATGGGGCATGAAAATATGGAGGAGCGGAGAGCTCTCAGAAACATTAAAGATTCCGTTCCATCCCTTTATTTTTAGCGTTGCAGCGGGATTTGCCGTCTTTTCTTTAACTCTTATCATAGATTTCCTAAAAACTCTCATGAGCGAGGAGGACTAAAAGACATGGACGGCCCTATTATCGGAGTATATGGAATTGTTATTATGTTTTTTGTCCTTTTCGTGCTCAGGATACCTGTCGGCTTTACCTTGGCCCTTGTGGGTTTTTTAGGATTCGCATACGTCACCTCCTTTAAGGCAGCCCTTGGGATGATCGGCACCGATATGTGGAATATATTTTCCAATTATGGGCTCACCGTCATACCAATGTTTATCCTTGTAGGTGAGTTTGCTCACTATGGAGGATATAACGACAGTCTCTACTATGCCACGTATCGCTGGTTTGGCCGTTATCGGGGGGGGCTTGCCATCACGACGATCATGGCCTGCGCCATCTTTTCAGCAATCAGCGGATCCAATACCGCCACGGCAGCGACCATGAGTCAAGTGGCTATACCCGCCATGAAAAAGTACAAGTACCATCCGATGCTCAGTGCAGGCTCCGTGGTCGCCGGTTCGACACTCGGCGTCATGATCCCCCCTAGTATTGTCCTGGTGGTGTATGCCATCTATACAGGACAGTCCATAGGAAAACTATTTTTTGGCAATGTGATACCCAGCGCCATACTTACCGTCTTAATTGCGGGGACTGTTTTCTTAATTTGCGCTCGGCATCCTGATTGGGGACCGAAGGGGCCCAAGTTCACCTGGAAGGAAAAATTGAAGGCCCTCCCTGAAGTGATTGATATCTTTATCTTGTTTGCCATTATTATGTATGCCCTCTTCACCGGAGTGGTAACGGCCACTGAAGCAGCAGCAGCAAGCAGCGCCATTGGGTTGCTCATCTGCATTCTCAGGAGAAAACTCAGCTGGAAGGGATTTATTTCTTCAATAAAAGATACGCTCAGTATCTCCTGCCTGGTTTTCATGATTGTAGCCGGGGCAACCATATTTGGACGCTTTCTCGCTGTAACCAGATTACCTTTTGAAGCCGCCACATGGATCAGCACCCTTCCCCTGCCCAATTGGATGTTATTATGGACCATCCTTATCTGCTACATGATCGGCGGGTGCGTGATGGATGCCCTCGCCTTTCTTTTAATTTCCCTCCCCATTTTTTATCCCATTGTCATGCAATTGGGTTATGACCCGATCTGGTATGGGCAGGTCATCACCATCACCACAACAATGGGAGCAATCATGCCTCCTATCGGCATCTGTTGTTATGTCGTCGCCGGTATGGCAAAGGACATCCCCATTGGGACAATCTTCAGGGGCGGTCTCTATTATATCCCCTCATATATCATCGCCAACATCCTCCTGATGCTGTCTCCTTATTGGACGGTCTTGGTTTTGTCAAATCTCGTACAATAAGGTACATTAAAGGTACATTATCGGTAAAGCCGCCATGTATTATACATGGCGGCTTTTTTATGCTCCGCGGCCTCATGGTGAGATGCGCCCGATCCAAGCAGAGAAGACAGTAAAAAGTATGCGCGACATGATGAATCTAATATTATATACTCGCAGTGGTCAAGCGCAGAGAGATAAAGCGGGCTAGCAAGACCTGACAAGACACATCGTTTGATCACGCAGAAAATGGACAAACGCCTTCACCATGTCTCTGGTGAGGCACATGATAAAGCGTTACGGATGATGCCCCGAGCCTATATCTTTACCGCACCTTGCCCCTCGCCAGCGATGCAAATATACCGGCAAAAGAAAGGACGGCAAAGACGATTACGGCGGTTTTCATGCCTTTCAAAAAGAATGGATAGTATTCTGGTGTGATCTGGACCCTGCCGATATAGAGCGCAAAAACCAGCATGGCAATCCCCATGCTGAACATCATGCCAACCAGCCGCATGGTTCCTACCGTTGCTGAAGCGACCCCGTAAAATCGCCTCTCTACAGAGCCCATCACCGCATTGGTATTAGGAGATGAGAAGAGGGCAAACCCAATGCCAAGGATGATTAAAACCGCTACGATAAACCATAAGACCGTTGTTTTGCTTAAAAACGCAAAGAGGGTAAGCCCGATGGCCGTCAGCGTCATCCCTACTGAGGCAACGATTTGTGGCTCGATTCTGTCCGAGAGCCAACCGGCAAAGGGGGAAAAGGCGGTCATGACAACCGGTTGAGTTACCATAATGAAACCCGTCTGTTGCGGGCTGAGCCCTTTGATATATTGTAAATAGAGGCTCAAGAGAAATGCCACGGCAAAGGTAGCACTATAATTGATCAGCGCCGCGAGATTAGAAAACATAAAAACCCTATTGTCTCGGAAGAGAAGTATATTAAAGACGGGACTCTCCCGTTTCATCTCCCACTGAACAAAGCCTCCAAACCCGACCAGGCCCAGAAGTATGAGCCATACACCCGTCATTGTCGACAATTGAGAAAACCCATACATGATCGCTACCAGCGTGAGGCTGTAGAGTATGGAGCCGGTAATATCGAACCGTTCCCCCCGGGCCTCAGCCCATTCCCCCTTGAGCTTCCACAACGTCAATGCAATGACGAAGAGACCGAGAGGCACATTAGCAAAAAATATACTCCTCCACCCAAGCTGCTGCGTAAGCACACCGCCCAAAAAGGGACCGATTGAGAGGCCCAGATAGGTTGCAGCCACATTGATCCCCAGGGCCTTGCCCCGCTCACCCGCAGGAAATGCAGACGTGAGCATAGCCACCCCCGTACCGAAGATCATGGCGCTTCCAATCCCCTGGAGGACTCGAAAGGCTATCAGGACGAGGGCAGAAGATGAAAGTGCAGAGAGAAGCGACGCAAGGGTATAGATAGATATGCCGTACACAAAGATCTTTTTTCTGCCATAGATATCAGCGATCCTCCCAAAAGGGACGAGCAACATTGCCGCAGCCAACAGATAAGAAGTAGAAACCCAACCCAGCAAAACGGCGTCCATGACAAATTCGTATCCGATAGAGGGGAGCGCGATATTGATTGAAGAACCCATAAAGGGCGTTAAAAATGATGCAACGGTGGAAACGAGTAAAACCGATTGTTTCTGAGCGTCAGTATGCATATGAATCACCTCTCCTTGTATTAAATGCCCATTTCCCCGAGCCTTTGGTAAATCTCATGCGCGCCCTCGACGATCTCGTCGATCACCTCCCTGACGCTCTTGAGCGTATCGATCAACCCGATCACCTGACCGCACGAGATCACACCGGCATCCGAATCACCCTCTTGAAAGGCCTTCAATGCCAGCTGACCGCTGATGACGGTGAGAAGTTCCTCCAGGGTTGTACCTCGTTGTTCCATGCCGAGGGCGCGCTCTGCGGCCCGGTTCTTGATAACGCGCGCCGCATTCTGAATGGAGCGTTCGATGACCATTGTGTCAAGCTCCGTAGCCTGGATCAGCCGCTCTTTAATCTTCTGGTGCGCCCAACACTCATAGGTGAGCATAAACCGTGTGCCCATGAGTACCCCCTCGGCCCCGAGCGCAAGGGCAGCCACAAAACCCCTAGCATCACAGATGCCCCCGGCGGCGATAACTGGTATGTTCAACTCACGGGCGGCCTTTTGCAAAAGAATGAAGGTGGTAACATCATCCATGCCGGGATGACCGGCGCACTCGAACCCCACGAGGGCCACCGCATCAACACCGAGCTTCTCCGCTGTCTGAGCGTACCGCACTGCAGGCACCTTATGGATGACCTTAATCCCGGCTTCCTTGAGGCGGTGAAGATACGGCTCCGGGGTGCGCCCCGCAGTCTCCACAGCCGTCACGCCCTCCTCTAGGATTGCATCAATGTACTCATCGGTCTTTTCAACCGAGGTGACGTCAGGGAGCATCGAGACATTGACTCCGAAGGGTTTATCCGTCAGCGCTTTGCACTTTCGTATCTCTGCCCGGAGCCCTTCCTTGTTCCCGCAACTCAGCGCCGCGATTATTCCGAATCCGCCGGCGTTGGAAACCACTGACGCAAGCTCCGCATTCGAAAGCCACATCATCCCCCCCTGGATGATTGGGTACGTGATACCGAGCATCTCAGTTATGCGCGTCCTGAACATCAGCGCCTCCCCCAAGAGCGGCCTAACAAAAAATACCCTGATAGAATAAACACAAAAACTGAATTTTACCCTATTTGCAGGGAAAAGTGCAGCAAAAAAGGAGACGACGGTGCAGACGATTCACCCTGGCACCTAACCCTCCCATAGGTGAAGGGCATTTCAACCCGGCCTTCATGAGAGTTCGATAAAGCTCCACTGTGAAGAGCTTATGGCTCTTGTTTGCTTGACTCTCATGCTGACCTTCATGTTCAGTGATGAGGTCTTTAAGAAAGACCCGCGGGCAGGGGGACTGATTTCAATCGCTTTATCACCTTCATCTGGGCCTTTCTCAGAACAAAATTGCTCAGCAAAAAGTATCCCAGATGGTGTCTCGGACCGAGCAGAACCCTCCTCAGGATGGAACGGGGGGCGCAACTGTATTTCTGGGACCAGAGGTACCCCTGCTGGAGCTGTTCAGGCGGCATCTTTTTAGGCACAAATACAACCCGGCTCATATCATAATGAGACCAATCCATATCGAATATCCTCCCCTCACTGTTAAGTCGTTCCCACAAGGAGGTCCCGGGAAAAGGGGTGAGGACAGAAAAGGTCGGCAGCTCTATCCTGTTGCGATGGATGAACTCAACCGTTCGCTCAAAGACACCGGGGTCATCATGGTCAAAGCCGAAAATAAACGATCCCTGAATACCGATGCCGTTATCGTGTATCCGCTCGATAAATCCCTGCAGGTCTTTTACGCCCTGAAACCGTCTCTTGGGCCCCTCTAAATTTTCTTTCTTTAAAGACTCAAATCCGATAAACAAAGATATGCACCCGCTTTCCCGCGCCAGTTTCAGAAGCTCGGGATCCTTGGCGATTTCAATGGTGGCAAAACCCATCCACCGCACCTTAAACCCCTTGAGGATTTTGAAGAGGCCTTTGGCATGGGCCCTTTGAGCAATGACATTGTCATCCACTATGAAGATATACTCCCCTGCCCTCTCAACTATGGCCTTCAATTCCCGTTCGATATCCGACAAGGGCCTGGTACGGTATTTGCGTCCTGCAATTACCGGTACCGCGCAGAACTCACACCGGTTGGGGCACCCTCGGGTAGTCTCGATGACCTTGAAGATGGGGCTGTATCCTTTGCCCAGGAGATCTCTCCGGGGCATGGGAAGCCCTTGCAGATCCTGAAGCTTCTCAGCACGATAAAAGGGGAGAAGCGCCCCTTTCTCCAGATCGGCGATCAGTTGAGCAATGATCAACTCCGCCTCCCCCAAGACGACGGCATCGGCGTGCCCCTTTGCCTCCTCAGGCATAAACGTGGCGTGCACACCTCCCAAGATCACAGGCACCCCCCGTTCCCGGAACCTGTCGGCTATCTCATAGGCCCTGTTTGCCAGCGTGGTGAGGGTGGTGATCCCCACAAGATCCGCTTCTTCTTGAAAGTTGATCTCCTCGAGAAACTCGTTGACGATTCGCACCTGATACTGAGGCGGAAATAAGGAAGCCAAGAGGGTGAGCCCCAGCATGGGGAAGGGATAAGGCGTGTCGGTGGACATGTAGACCGCTTTCTGGCGGGGGTGAATCAACAGAACCCGCTTCACCCTTCCCCTCCCCAAGACAGGTTTGATATCTCAAGGGGAAGGTACCCCGGCTGTTGCCAGGGACGACGGGTAACATTCTCCCAAACATATCTCATGATGAGTCGGTAGGCCATCCTCTTGAAAGGGTTTTTGTTGAAGAGGGCCCCCAATAAGATCCGAGGTTGTGTGTAGTATTTACGCAGGTGCTTCTGCTGCAGCGACCATACTTCATCCCTGCTTAGATATTTGGTGGGGACAATGGGATGCATGAAATCATATTTGCCGTAATCCCTCTCTTCGATAAGTCCCCCTTGCTTTGCCTCCGTGTAGTAGCGGGTACCGGGCAGGGGCGTAGTAACGGTGAGCACCAAGAAATCCCCTTGTTTCTTCACGAAGTCAAATATTTCCTGCAGGGTCTCTTCAGAGTCGTACCAATCACCGAACATCACATTGGTCATCACCATGATGCCGTTGCGCTTCAAGATGTCGATAGCCTCTTGGGCTATTGCTCTGCTCTGCCTTTTCTGGTAGTGGTCAAGGACCTGCGGGTTGACGCTCTCCACCCCCAGCATCACCTCATAGAGACCGAGCCGTTTGAATTCAGGCATGAGGTCTGCGTCACGGATGATATCCCTCACCCGCGACTGAAACCAGAAATTCACCTTCATCCCCGAATGTCCGAGTTCCTGGAGGAAGGCCTCCACCCGAGGCCTGCTCCAGTTAAAGCTATTTTCGTTGAAAACGAAGAGGGACTTGCCATAGCGCCGGTTTAGATATCTCATCTCCTCCACCACCTTTGAGCCGCCCCTGCCACGCCATACCCCCTCCCAAAACCGCGATTCTGAGCAGTAGGCGCACCGATCACCGCACCCCCTGCTGGTGGAGATGCCAAAGGCCCGCTTTCCCATACCGTGCCAATAATAGGCGTCAGCCTCCATATCCAAGAGATGATATGCCGGTATGGGAAGTGAGTCGAGGTCCTTTATGAGACTCCTCTGTCCGGTAAAGACAATTTCACCATCCCTGTGGTAAGCCAGGCCAGGGATATCATCTACACTGTTGTCCCCTTTCGCAAGGCGGGAGGCGATCTCAAAAAAGGTGACCTCCCCTTCTCCGATAACGATATAGTCTAACCCCGGGACCTCAGCCAAGACCTCCTCTGCCACAAGGCTGAAGTGCCCCCCCCCGGCCACGACCACGGACTGAGGGAAGATTTTTTTTGCGATCTGGATGGCCTGCAAGGCCTCGGGCGAGAGGCAGGTAGCAGAACAGGTTACCCCGATAAGATCGGGTTTAAAAGTAGCGATCCGCCGGGCAAGCTCACCCCAAGGATCGAGAAAGGTGGTGCAATCGAGGATCTCAACATGGAACCCCGTCTTCGCTTGCAGATAGGCCGCTATACTCAGCAGGCCGAAAGAGGGAGTCCACATCCTGAGACCGGGGAAAAGTTTATGGGGAGGGTCGACAAGAAAGATGCGCATCATTACATCCCGAGATAAGCAAACATCTTCTCAAGCCTCTGCTTTGCCTCTGGGGGAATCTGATAGAGCATGATCCCTTTCAGATCGGTGAGGACATGGGTAGTGCTTCCTTCGGCAAGCACTTCTTTATTACACATCACCGTGTAGTGAAATATCAACTTGGCAGTCTCACTACGCTGCATGGTGGTCTGGATAAGGATTTCATCGCCAAAGGCGGCCGCGCGCTTGAACGTGCAGCGTAGGTCAACCACCGGGGCCATGAGGCCTATTTCCTTCAGTTGTTCCGGGTCAAGGCCGAAGCTGGAGGCGAATTCATTTCTACCCACCTCAAACCACGCTATATAGTGGCCATGCCAGACCACCTGATAGGAATCAACCTCGTAAAAACGCACCTTCAATTGAGTCTCATAAGGCATCTTGCACCACCCTTTGCATTTCATACAACATTGTGCGCCACCCTATACATTATCATATAACATCGCGCACCCCATAAGACAGGGCCTTTACATCCCTATCGATCCATCGGATCAACTTGGTGAGGGCATCATGCGGACCCATTTCTATAAAACACGTCGCGCCCTGTGAGATAAGATACTGAACGCATCCCTCCCAGTCAACAGGTCTGTAAAGTTCTTCTATTAAGAATCCCCTGATCTCGTCGGGATCACTCAGGGATTCCCCGCTCCAGTGGCTCACGAGGAAGGTTTGTGGAGGCCGTATATCGAAATCCATTATTAATTGTCGCACGTCTTCCCGTATCGACTCCATCAAGGGAGAATGCAAAGGGGTATTAAAGGCGAGACGCTGGGCGGAGATGGCCCCCCGTTTTAAAGACAACTCTATGCCCCGTTCTACAGCGGCCTCATCGCCGGAGAAGACAAAATGCCGGGAACCATTCACGTTGGCCACAAAGAGATCACCTTGTACGTCTGAGCATATCCTCTTAATCTCTTCACTCTCAATACCAATAACCGCGGCCATCCCTCCGGGGTTCTTTTTCCCCGCTTCCTCCAAAATAAGGCCTATCCCCTTGGTTATCTCCAAGCCGTCCCCAAAGGTCACAGCATCAGCTGCAACCAAGGCAGCGTAGATCCCCATGCTGTGTTCAGTGATAAAATCCCATCGCCCCCCCTTTCGGCGATATCGGTCAAAAGAGACTAAGCTCAACAGATAGCTCGTCACCTGCATTTTAAGATTGATGCAGCGATTCTCCTCCTCTCGCTGGAAGAAAAAAGAAGAAAGGTCAAATCCGGCCCTCTCCCAGGCCTCTTCAAAAAAGTAGTGGGGGAGGCTCTTCCCTCCCCCACTACACTCACCTATCCCCTCAGGTATCTTGCTAAGCTGACCGGGGAAACAGAGGGCAACCCCCCCAGCGTTATAGTGCGCCATCAGCTGCTGCTACTTCTTTCCCCTGATTATCAACGATATATTGAGCAATGGTCCTGACCGACTGGAAGACCTGCCTGCCGACCTCGGCATCGGGGATGCTGACCCCGTACTCCTTTTCCAAGCCGATAACTAACTCCAGGGCATCGATGGAGTCAAGGCCCAACCCCTCCCCAAAGAGCGGCGCATCAGTATGTATATCATCAACTGTTATTTCCTCTAATTTGAGTCTTTCGATTATCAACTTTTTTACGTCCGTGATCAGTTCATCTATAAACCCTGACATTTTTCTTATCATACCTCCTTGGGGCTAACACCTTATATTAAAATAACAAAAAAAGAGGGATAGTTGCAAGACGTTTTATCGGGAATTCCTCCGATTTATATTCTTTTTTAAGTATGGAAGGTGTTTCGGCTGAGATCCCTGATCTATATATACTGCACAGAAGGCGTCTTGCCGTAAATCTGTCCTTCTTCTCTTTACCCTCACCCTCACACAGTGAGCTTACTTAAAGGTAAAAAAGGCATCCCCTTTTCTCCTCTTACAAAAAGGGGATTCCCTTTCATCTTTAACTGAAACTATTAATTAAAGGTATGGTATGGGTTAGGTAGTATGCACCCTCTCTTGCACCTTTAATCCAATATCCTTAAGCTGCTTCAACAATACAGTAACATCCTCGGTGTTCAGATGGAGGACAAAATCCCTTTGTGATGGCTCGGATGACTTAAGGGAACAGAAGCTCTTCACCTCGACGCCTGATTTCCGCACAACATCAAGAACCTTGTGCATCGTCTCGGCTTCTCCACCCCCCAGGACGATTATCCGCTTGCCCGCCTCACCAATGCCTAAGAGGGGATTCAGTATTTTATAAAAGAAGTCATTGGTGGTTACTATGCCGACAATATGATTGCCCTCCATGACCGGCAGACAACCAACCTTGTTTTTCTGAGCTATGGCTGCAGCCTGTTCAACGCTGGTGTCCGGCGAGACCGTCGTCACATCCTTTCTCATGATTCCCTTGACGGTCAATTTTGACATGAGATAGTAAAGTTCCCCACGGCTAAAGGAGGTGGATTCCGAAGGACCAGCCTTTAGGAGGTTATCCTTGGTCACCAACCCCACCAGTTTACCCTTATCTACGACGGGAAGGCGTTCAATTTTGTGAAACTCCATAATCTTCTCTGCTTCAAACATCAGGGTATCACTGGGGATGGTAATAACATTGTTTGTCATAATATCGCGGATTAACATGTTCTCAACCTCCTTCTTGAATTGTTTTATATGATCATTTTATACCATGTACTAAAAAAGAGCCAAT
>CAYHAB010000078.1:0-3278 GCA_964354505.1 uncultured Thermodesulfobacteriota bacterium | reverse complement strand
CCCCCTGATCTCGACCCGATCCCCTTTCTTGAGTGCCTTCACCATCTCATCAAAGACGGAATCGACCACTACCTTGGCTACCTTTTGACTCAGCTTTGTCTTCTTTGCGACCTCTGTGGCGAGTTCAGCCTTGTTCACCGTTTCACCCCCTTTCCCCAACACTTCTTCGTTGCGTTCAGAGCAGATGTTCCCTGATATACTTCACGGCATTTCTAAATATGGCGACGCCTGCCCCCTCTTCGGGAAGCTCCTCCCTCGTCCATCGCGGATGATGGGTCCGGTGAAGGTAGGCCTCGGGATGGGGCATGAGTCCAAAGATCCTCCCCGTCTCGTCACATATCCCCGCCACCCCCTCCTCAGATCCATTGGGGTTGTCCGGGTACTCCATGGTCGCCTCCCGGTATCTCTCATCGGTATAGTGCAGACAGACCAGCCCCTTTTCCGCGAGCTCTCTTGTGATTGATGGGCTGGCCGTTATGAACTTTCCCTCGCCGTGCCGCACCGGCAGGTAGATTTTCTCCAATCCTTTGGTGAAGACGCAGGGGGATAAAGCGTTGACCTTGAGGTGGACCCATCGGTCCTCAAAGCGTCCTGAGTCGTTAAAGGTCAGCGTCACCTCCTGTTCCCCGTATCTGCCCCCCAGGGCGGGGACCAGCCCCAGTTTTGCCATGAGCTGGAAGCCGTTGCAGATCCCCAGTATCAACCTCTCCCCCTCGATGAACCGCATCAGCGCATCCCAGAACCGCTCCTCCGAGGAGGTAAGGGTGGCATGCCGGAACCGGTTGGCGCAGGCCTTGGCCGCCCCGAGGTCATCCCCATCCAGAAAACCCCCGGGGAGGCACAGGAGATGATAATCTTCCAAGGAGCGTCCCCCCCCAAGGAGTTCATTGATGTGGACGGTGTCGACCATGTCGGCACCCCCCAGCTTGGAGGCATAGGCGGTCTCATATTCGCAGTTGATCCCGTTGCCCGCCAGCACCATAACCCTGACTTTGCCGGCCACCTAACGCCCCCGTGAGGACTGCTTCTTCGCCGGTCTGCGAAGGGCAAATGTCACCACCATCCCGGTTACCAGCAGGGAACAGCCGGCCCAGACGATGGGCACGCCGGGGTCGCGGGTGACCTGTAACCCTGTATAATACCGCTTCTCAAGCCCTTTCAAAATAAAGGAAAAATCCCTCATCTGCCGACCCGCTCTCCCGGCGTGACGCGTAAAGATCCAGAAACCCTCGGGAGAGGCGCCGGGGGTGAAGAGGACCAAAAGGACGGCGTCCCCCAGGCCATGGACCCCTTCCTGATATTTCATGAAGCCTATTTGGGCATCGGTTCCGGGGATGGGGCGCACCTCCCCCTGGCTGAGCTGCATGATGGAAGGAATTCCCGTGCCGGCTTTCGTTCTCACCTCGATGATGGCGCGGCTGCTTATCCCATAGGAGGACTGATAGAAGGTAAGCCCTCCATAGGAAAGGGGGTGGTTCACCAAAAGGGGCGCATGATCCAGGGCCACTTGTTCCCCTTCGAAAAAGGTGAGGGTGCTGACGTACTCCCTGGGGGAACCGTTGGGGTAGAAGTCCACGTGGAAAGAGTCGCAGCGCACCGCAAACCCCAATGGCCGCATCCCCTGGTGGGAATTGCGGATGAAGATCTCCTGCGCGGTCTCCCCCTCCATAATCTCCACATATCCCTTGAATCCCCACACGGCGCCGGTGAGGCCGCCCGCTAAGATGAGGAGCACGCCCAGGTGGGTGAGATAGGTCCCCAATCTGGCGTAGCCGCGCTTCGTCTTCCGCACATGCTGCCAGACGCCGGGGAGGCGCTTGACGGAGCAGGCAATCAAATTAATCGCCAGGAGCATGAGCGACCCGATGAACCACCATGAGCGGTACATATCGAGGAGGCCGAGCCCTTTGAAAACATAATAGGTTTCTTTGTTGTACAGACGGATGTACTCTTGTTCGGAGGCGTTTTGGGGGATAACGGTCCCGATGACGGATAACGCCGCCAGCAGGATCAAGAGGGGTATCGTCAATTGGAGGGAAGAGAGAAAGTCGCCCCTTTTCCCCCCCTTCTTCTTTTTTTTCTCCTTTGTCACCTGCTTGTCCCTTTACACGATAATGACGGATTGCGCCTTCAATCCTTGAGCTCGTGAACAGAGCATTTCCCACAGGGGGATTCAAGGCTTCAAGCCGTGGGGTAGATTGAGGGGGCTCCCTCCTTAGCCGAACATTATAAACGCACGAATGATGAAACAGCCTGAGTGATAACTGTTGTCGTAAGGGCGCTTCCAGACAAGATGTATCAACGATTTCCATAGCATACCTCCTCCCTCCCTGTCAAGGAGAAGGGGTCTTTCTCATTTGTTCCCTGGATGATCTTTATCAAGGAAATGAGGGGGCAAAGGGAGATTTTATGAAAAATTTCGCAAAAGGAGCTTGACATTTTGATTGTCCGAAGGTAATGATAGCCACAATAAATCAAGAGTAAATTTGAGGTAAGGAAGCACGAGAAGATTTGCATTTACTCTGTATGAGGGAGGTAAGGAACGATGGAGATTAAAAAGATAGGGGTCTTAGGGGCCGGCGCCATGGGAAATGGCATCGCCCAGATCTGTGCACAAACGGGTTATGACGTGATCATGCGGGATATAGCCGATGAATTCGTCCAGCGGGGGCTCAAGGCTATCGAAGGCTTCCTCTCCAAGAGCGTGGAGAAGGGCAAGATTACTGAGGATGACAAGAAGAAGACCCTGGGGAAGATCAAGGGCACGACAAAAGTCGATGACATGAAGGATGCCGATTTTGTCATCGAGGCCGTCCTTGAGGACCTGGAGTTGAAGAAGAAGGTCTTCCAAGAGGTGGAAAAGGTTACCCGTCCGGAGGTCATCCTGGCGACCAATACCTCCTCCATGTCCATTACCGAGATCGGGGCCGCCACCAAACGCGCGGACAAGGTGGTGGGGATGCACTTTTTCAATCCGGTTCCGGTGATGAAGCTGGTAGAGGTGATCAAAGGCATGGACACCAGCGAGGAGACGATGAAGGCGACGAGGGAGTTGACGGAAAAACTGGGCAAGCTGCCCGTTCTCGTTCTGAAAGACACGCCGGGCTTCATCGTCAACCGACTGATGATTCTCCAGCTGATGGAGGCCATCAAGATCTATGAAGAGGGGATCGCCTCCATGGAGGATATCGATACGTCGGTCAAGGCGGGGCTGAATCACCCCATGGGGCCCTTTGAGCTGATGGACCTGACGGGCCTCGACATCAATTATCACGTCA
>CAYHAB010000077.1:0-5445 GCA_964354505.1 uncultured Thermodesulfobacteriota bacterium | reverse complement strand
GGGGCATTCGATGCGATCAAGAGCTTCATCACCGATCATGGTGGGGTAATGCCGGAAGAAGTCAGGAAGAGCGTGGATATTGTGTCCCGGGAAGGTTGCACACCGCTCGTCGTTGCGGATGATAAGAAGGTACTAGGTGTTATTCGTTTAAAGGACGTCCTCAAAGAGGGAATTCATGAACGCATTTCCCAGATCCGTCACATAGGCATAAAGTCCGTCATGATAACTGGAGATAACCCATTAACAGCGGCCACCATTGCCGCAGAAGCAGGAGTGGGTGATTTTGTGGCAGAGGCAAAACCCAATACAAAATTAGAGCTGATAAGAAAATATCAAGCGGATGGCCATCTGGTCGCCATGATTGGTGACGGTACAAACGACGCACCTGCTTTGGCCCAGGCTGATGTAGCCGTGGCCATGAACGCTGGTACACAGGCGGCGCGCGAAGCCGCAAACATCGTAGACCTCGACTCCAACCCGTCAAAGCTTCTCGACATCGTGGAGATAGGGAAGCAGATCCTGATTACCCGTGGGGCGCTGACGACCTTTAGCGTGGCAAACGACGTTGCCAAGTATTTTGCTATTATTCCTGCTATTTTCATAGCCCAATACCCTTTGTTAGGGGTGCTCGATATTATGAACCTTGCAAACCCCAAAACGGCCGTATTGTCCGCTGTTATCTTTAACGCTATTATTATTCCTATGCTCATACCCCTTGCCCTGCGTGGGGTGCGCTACAGGCCAACCACGGTTTCAAAATTGCTTCGCCGTAACCTTTTGATCTATGGCCTTGGAGGACTGGTAGTGCCTTTTATCGGTATTAAAGTGATTGACCTCTTGATTGCTGCACTGAATTTAGTATAGGGAGGGATTTTCCATGCGGCACATCAAACAAGCTCTTCTGGTCTTCGCTGTATTCTCCTTCTTATGCGGCCTCGTCTATCCGCTCTTTATGACCGCAGTGTCCCAGTTTCTGTTTCCTCAGAGGTCGAATGGGAGTATTCTGAGTTTACAGAATCAGATCGTCGGCTCAGAATTCATCGGGCAGATGTTTAAAAGTCCTCGATACTTTCATGGAAGACCTTCTGGTACGGATCCAGCGTACAATGCGAGTGGTTCTTCGGGAAGCAATTTCGGTCCGTCCAACGCCAAGTCTCTTGAGGAGGTTAAGAAGCGGATTGAAGAGGTTCGGCTCGAAAATGGTGTGCCTTCCGATACGCCTATTCCTGCTGACCTCGTATTGGCATCCGCCAGCGGGCTCGACCCTCATATAAGCGTTGAATCAACCATACTTCAGGTCAAGCGAATTGCACAGGTGAGAGGATTGTCCGAGTCTGAACTCGAAGGAATAGTTCGCCAACATATTGAGCATCCTCTTTTGGGTATCTGGGGACTGCCAAGGGTGAATGTTTTAAAACTCAACCTTGCACTGGATAATAAGGGAGAGTGAGGAATAAATGGGAGCAAAAAGAAGTTCAGGCGAAAAAAAGAGGCCTGATCCTGATGCCCTCCTCAAAGAAGTACAGCGTGTGGAGGCAAAGAGGGGAAGGTTAAAGATATTCCTGGGCTACTCACCCGGTGTTGGAAAGACCTATGCCATGCTCAATGAAGCCCATGTATTGAAGAGACGCGGGGAGGACGTGGTAGTTGGTATTGCGGAGACACACGGGCGCTCCGAAACGGAGACATTACTTAAAAACTTAGAAATCATTCCCCGGCGCTCGGTGGAATATCAAGGTATTGTTCTCGGGGAGTTGGATCTCGATGCCATCCTCTCACGACGGCCTGCGATGGTATTGGTGGATGAACTGGCACACACCAATGCCCCGGGGAGTCGGCACCCAAAACGATACCAGGATGTAGAAGAATTGCTTGATAAGGGCATTGATGTTTACACGACCTTGAATGTTCAGCACTTTGAGAGCCTGAATGATGTCGTAGAAAAGATTACAGGGATCCGCACACAGGAGACATTGCCTGATACCTTTCTCGACAGAGCGGATGAGGTCCAGGTCATTGATATTCCCATGGAAGAACTTTTTAAGCGGCTGAAAGAAGGGAAGGTTTATATTCCCAAGCAGGCAGAACGAGCCATTGAAAACTTTTTTCAGCGCGGCAATCTGGTTGCCCTGCGCGAACTCATGTTAACCCATGCCGCCCGCAAGATAGATACCGAACTTTTGAACTATATGAGGGCGAAGGCCAGTTCTGGCCCTTGGCCGGCAGGCGAAAGAGTGATGGTCTGCATTGCCCCAAGTCCATATGCAAAACAGCTCCTTCGCAAGGGTTACCAAATTGCAAAGGATGCCCGTGCCGAATGGTATGCGGTGCACATCTCAACACCAACTATAAAAGAGATATCAGAAAAGAATAAAGCTTACTTGACCGAGGCGTTGAACCTTGCAGAGGAATTAGGTGCAAAAATTGCGACCCTTTCCGGCATGGATGTTGCAAAAGAAATCCTGCGCTTTGCCCGTGAATATAATATTACGCATATCGTTATCGGGAAACCGCTCCGCTTCAGGTTTTTTGGATTCTGGAAAGGATCACCCGCATCCCGCTTGTTGAACACGCAGAGTGAGTTTGAGCTGCATCTCATCACGCCGACGGTTGACAAAAAAGAAATAGAGATAAAACCAACGGCGGAACCGCTTGCAATCAATCCTAAAGATTACCTTATTGCCATTCTTATGGTCGCCGGCGTTACCTTGTTGAATTTATTGCTTCAAGGATTCATTAGCCCCATGTCACTCGTTTTCATCTACCTGATTGCAACAATTACCAGCGCCCTCCTTTTTGGCACCGGGCCTTCGCTGTTTTGCTCGATTATCAGCCTTTTTACCTTCGATTTTTTCTTCACCGAGCCGAGATACAGCCTCACAATGAATCATCCCCATGACATTATAAATGTTGCCGTCTTTTTCCTCACCTCAATTATCATCGGGCAACTTGTCAAAAAAACGAGACGCCAGAATATCGCCTTGCAGCTCCGCATCAAGCGGATTACTCTCATTGAGGAGATGAGCAAAGAATTCTTGGTGCTTCCTCCCGTTGAACAGTTTGCGGGGGGGCTTATCGGGAATTCGAAAGAATGGGAAAATACTCTAACGGTATTTCGTACCACTGTTCTTGACCACATCGGCCATATTGCGATCAAGTATCTCTCAAAGATTCTTGATTCACCATCATGTATACTTTTCAGCGGAAGGGACGGAAAGCTCCAGGTCTGGGCGAGAAGCAACCCTGATGTTGACCTCACTCCCAATGAAATGGCCGTTGCGGAGTGGGCCTATTTACACGGAGAACCGGCGGGTGCCGGTACGCAAACACTTACCAACATCAGAATGTTCTTCACACCCGTGAAGTCGGTTGAGGAGACCATTGGTGTCATAGGCGTTCAGTATGATTTCAAAAATCTTTTGTTCGATCAACGTCGTCTTTTAGGAGTAATATCGAATCTCTCGGCCCTCGCTGCAGCGCGGTGGGTGAAACTGTAATTTCTGACAATCATTATCTCTAGTTTTTTCGAAATTTTACGGATAGAAAATATGCAGGTTTTCAAAAAAGGGACTATGCTGGCATGTTGCGTGTTCCTGGTCTTCTGCGGCTGCGCGACCGTTGCACAGGACAAAAAGGGTGATATGGGAACCTATTACCAAGCGCTACAGGATACCAACGCCGATAAGCATGACATGGTACAACCCGGATCTGAAAAAGAAAGAGAGGCAATTGAACTCTTCCGATCTCTGTATGCTGACTATACCGAAGATAACATTAGAAGATATACGCGCGTCCTCTATGCGCAAAATGCATATTACCGTGACAGCTTCACAGCGCTGCAGGGGATAGAAAACATTGAAGCATATCTTATACAGGGAACACACATAATGCACGAACTTGTTTTTGATCTTCAGGATGTTGCCATGCATGACGGAAACTACTATTTTCGATGGATTACAAAATTTTCCCTGAAAGGGAAAAAGACTGACGTCATCCGCTTGCCCGGAATGTCCCATGTTCGATTCAATAGGGAAGGAAAGATCATTTTTCATCAGGATTTTTTGGATGCAGGGGTCATCTATGAAAGGATGCCGATCATTGGTTTCTTCATCAGAAGGCTGAAAAAGGGAATGTAGCTGCCTATACGAACGTTGTTGCGCGCTATGCCCCTCTATTCGTTACAAAGATTTTATGCTAAAATAAAAATGAAAACTGATTAAAGATTAATACACATACACAGAAAAGAGGAGGGAGACCATGGAGAAGAAAGAGTTGATCGATCTCTTAAACAGGGATCTTGGCGATGAGCATGCCGCCATATTGCGCTATCTCATCCACGCCTATCAGGAGGGGGAAGACACACCTGTCGGGGTGAGCCTCCTCTCGCGCACCCGTGAGGAGATGTGGCACATGCACTGGCTGGGGATGGCCGTCTGCCAATTAGATGGGGAACCCAATCTCACCCCTGCCCCTTACCCCTATGACCCGGCCAACCGGGCGACGATATTCAAGTCCTATGTCGAATACGAGAAGAAGCTCATACCTCACTACAATGACGAGGCGGATAAGGTGGATGATCCCCACATCAAGCGCGTCCTGCAGAGAGAGGCCTGGGAATCCGCCATCCATGCCAGAAAGTTCCAGAGGTTACTCGACAAACTGAGTCCGGAGCAGGCCAAGGGTCTTTCTGAAGGAAAGGCTGAATTGCCGAAGGAATTCTTGGAGACGCTGCAAAAGGAGATCGCCGCCAAATATACGGAGATGCTCCAGCACATCCGCTATTCCTGGGTCTTCCAAAAAGACGGGATTATGGGGTGGCAGCTCATGGACCAGGCTATGGAAAAGATGAAGCAATTAGCCCACTTCTCCGAGGACGTGGCGGGAAATGGGTTGACCCCACGATTCGAGGCGGCAAAGGTCGATATGAGCAAGGCCATAGGTCAGGCCCTGAACAAGGCCCTGGAGGGTGTCGAGAGCGGGCTTATGCGGCACCTGAAGTTGCAGAAAGACGGCGAGACGCAAAAGCACGCGGGGTTCGTCATCAACCTCGACCTCACCGTCCAGCAGGAGGAACACCAGGGGGCAGAGATCAAAGACTGGATGAAAAAGAAATAGCATAATTTCCCGTGGTGGCGCCACCCCCGAAAGATAAAAATCCGATATATACATACTCTCTCCCAGGGGCGAGGAGATAGTGGTGGTTATTTTCTGAGTAATCTTCCACCTTTTCCACAGGGGGCAATGACCTCACAAAAGAAGGCGATCTGATGAACATAGCAAGAAAGAAAAAATTCATACGGCTCTGGAAGCAATATTATGACGCGGCAGAGCTTCCCGTTGTATTTTATTATTCCGACCGGGAAGGCGGCGCGAAGCTGGTAAAGCCCCCTGCAGCCCATCAGTGCGTCATCGCCGTACTCTCCCAAGCGCGGAAGGGGAAATCCG
>CAYHAB010000076.1:0-14469 GCA_964354505.1 uncultured Thermodesulfobacteriota bacterium | reverse complement strand
CACTCTATCAGGAATACATGAAGTACGGAGAGAGGCTGAGAAGGTATGTCACAAATACATCCCTCTTCCTCGCTCAGCAGATCAAGGATGGGAAAAAGATCGCCTTTGAGGGTGCCCAAGGGAGCCTCCTCGATGTGGATCACGGCACCTATCCCTATGTTACCTCCTCCAACTCCGTGGCCGGCAATGCCTGTACCGGTGCTGGCATCGGGCCAACGCAGATAGACCTTGTCCTGGGTGCTTGTAAGGCATATACCACCAGGGTGGGGGGCGGCCCTTTCCCTACTGAACTTTTAGATGAGATCGGCGCGACGCTCCGGGAAAAGGGTGGGGAATATGGGGCTACGACCGGAAGGCCGCGAAGGTGCGGTTGGTTTGACGCCGTCGTGGCGAGGCACGCCGTCAGGGTAAATGGCCTGGGGGGATTGGCCATCACCAAACTGGATACACTAACGGGGTTCAAAACCATCAAGGTGTGTACCGCCTACCGGATGGAAGATAAGGTGATCACCGAATTCCCACCCAGCGTTGATGTGGTAGCCCGCTGTCAACCCATATACGAGGAGCTGGAGGGATGGCACGAGGAGATCAGCGGGGCAAAGGAAATCTCCCAGCTCCCTCCTGCTGCCCAACGCTATCTCGCGCGGATAGAGGAGCTGACCCAGACGCCCATACATATCGTGTCAGTAGGGGCGCAACGGGATGAGACCATTATTCACCGCAATCCCCTCGTGAATTAATCTGATGTAATCATTATTCGGATTGCTACGACACGCATCAGCGGCGCAATAGCGCGTCCGCATCTCGCTCATGACACGTACCTGCGCGATTGCATCAGTACAACCAGGGAATCAGCCGCCACGTTCGTTTTCGATACTCTTCATAGCGCGCGCCAAAATATTTTAATATAGCTTTTTCTTCCACATTCATCCGCAGCATAAAACCGATGAAGGAACACGCTTGTATGTCCGCTCACTGAGGCGCGAGGCGTCGGGTCGGGCGCATGAAGTAGTTTGGCGGTTTCATGCGCTATACAAGCGCCAAACCGAGATAAACCCCAGCAGAAATATGAATTTACCATCTACGAACAAACCCAAAAAAACAAGAGCCCGCGTTCCTCATTACACAAATATGTGAAAGCCAGCATATATGCTGCCATGGCACATACGGCCAAACCGTGCCATGGCATCCAACGGAGGACTGCACTCAAGATTGCAATCACCAGCGCAATACCATTGAGTACATAACAAACATACTTAGTGCGCTGCAGGCCCAGAATAATCGGCAATGTACTGATGCCGTGAAGCCGATCACCTTGAATATCTTTAACATCAGAAATGACGGAGGCAATGAAACACTCTATAGTAAAGAACACAAATAGCGACCAAACCGAGAAACCGAATCTATTATGAAACGCACCAACTAATAACGCCGTGGTTCCCCAAGCAATACCGACTGACAGATTTTTGACGATGACAATCTTCTTCAATCCCAGAAACGAGTATAGCAGACCAACGCATAACGGCACGATCAACAAAATAGGGATTATGATTCCTTTCGTCAGAGCGATCACGAAGGCCACACCATACATGGTTGCGCTGGCAGCCAAGAACCATGTCCCATACCGCGCAAAAAAATGAACTCGCATGGGGTCATTAATACGATCTTCATTTTTATCCGTGAATCGGTTTAACGTGTAGATGAAAAAACTATTTGCAAACGGAAGAAATAAGATCTCCCAAGTCAAGGCACTCCTATGAATTGCGTAATTAGTCACGTAAGCAACAAGCGCCGCACCCACAGCTACATAGAGATTGCTGTAAAGTATGAAATTTATCATTGCTCACCGCCCACCAATTTTAACCTGCCGCTGCCGCTCGGATAGATGATGACGAAACCGTATCGCTCAAAGGCCTCGGAAAGCCCGCAAAAGTCCTCCATCGTTTTTCCATTCGCACCACCGCTGTGCAGCGCAATCACCAGCGGGGGATCGATGGCTGCGAGGTTTTTGGGGCAATGAAGGAGGAAGGTACGCGACGAGTGGTTTATCTCAAACGTGTATTGCTTGATATCAGCCAGGCTTGAAGCGGCTCTGCCAACAGAGAAAAGGATTGTAACTAATGTCAGAAAAGGCCTTTGCATAATTGTCGTGGTATTACTATTGAACTATGCTGCTTTTTCAGCTATCGTTTTCCCAGTCGGTTTACTATATAAAGTAATATTCTGGAACGCAAGGGGGAATATGAATCAACCACATGGTCAGGGTGTGGTCCTTGTTGACTTTAACCCTCTGCTGGGGTAATGATAGGCAAATCATTAGGTGTGGGAGGGTATGGGCATTAAGAGATATTGCTGTCATATGTTCTGCATCGCCGTTTTGCTGCTTCTTGTTTTTGCGTCCTCCCCTGTCCTTGCCACCGAGCAGTATGCAGCTGAGACAGGAAAGGGGTGCATCTTCTGCCATCAAGAGAGCACCGGCGGGGCGCTCAGGACCGGCGGCGTTGCCTATATCAACAATGGCTATTACTACCCTATCCCTGAGCGGATACTGAAAAAGGCCGAGGCCCTGCAGAGCCCCTTCCATAAGACCATGCGGTTCATCATCGGGTACCTCCATCTCTTGGCAGCTGTCGTATTCTTTGGCGCCATTTTTTATATCCACATCTTTGTCAGGCCGGTCCGATTGATCGGCGGGATTCCCAAACATGAACGCATCCTTGGCGTCTCGTGTATGCTCACCCTGGCCGTCACCGGCCTCTATTTGACCTGGGCGCGCATCAGCAGGTGGGGGCAGTTCTTTGACAACACCTTTGGCCTCATGCTCTTTATCAAGATCCTTCTCTTCCTCTTGATGGTTGCACTCGGCGTTATTGCCATTACCTTTATTCACCGACGCATGCAACAAGACGTCAAGAGGCAAAAGAAACCCCGTGGCGGTGATGCCGTCACCATGGCGGACCTTGCCTTTTTTGACGGCACGAAGCGCAAACGGGCCTATGTGGTCTATGCAAAGAGGATCTATGACGTCACCGCGAGCTCGAAATGGGACAAGGGGAGGCATTTTGGTAGACATAGCGCAGGCATGGACCTGACTGAGGCACTCAAAGGGGCGCCGCACGGGCTGGAGGTCTTTGAAAAGGTCCGGGATGTGGGAGAGATTGCCAAGGCAGGGGACACGGCGCAAGGGCTTACCCGCGCCCAAAAGGCATTCATCAAGATGGCCTATGCCAATCTCGTCATCATCTTCTTGATCCTCGGCTGTATCAGCGTTTGGCGCTGGGGTTTTCCCATCAGGCTGATCCCTGAGACCAGGGCAGATGCCATCTCAGGCGCTACCTGTGTCGCTTGCCATAAAAAGATAACCCCAGGGATCTATCATGATTGGCAGGCAAGCGTCCATGCCAAGGTGGATGTCACCTGCTATAAGTGTCACCAAACCAACAAGACGGCTAACCTTTTCAGCGCTGCCCATCTGAAGCATGACCCCCATCCCATCGCGATGGTGGTAACCCCTAAGACTTGTAGCGGCTGCCATCCAAAAGAGGCTGGCCAGTATGCCAAGAGCAAGCACGCCCATACCTACGAGATCATGTGGAAGGTTGACCGCTGGCTCAATGACGGCATGAACAATGCCACCGAACGTGCCACGGGATGTTATGCCTGTCACGGTACCGTGGTGAAGCTCGCCGATAGCAAACCCGTGGCAGGCTCATGGCCCAACGTCGGGGTTGGGAGAAAGAATCCGGATGACAGCCTCGGTAGTTGCAGCAGTTGCCATACCAGGCACAGATTTTCCATCGTAGAGGCGAGGAGGCCTGAGGCCTGTGACCAGTGCCATCTCGGGCCGGATCACCCCCAGATAGAGATATACAATGAATCCAAGCACGGCACCATCTACCATGCAGAAGGTCAGGCATGGAACTGGAATCCTGATGATCGCCAATGGCAAGCGGGGCGGGATTACCGTGCTCCGACCTGCGCAACGTGCCATATGTCAGCTGCCGGAGGCGTTCCTGTCTCGCACGATGTCACTGAGAGGCTTGCATGGGAGCTTCAGGCCCCGCTGACCGTGCGGCCAAAGGAATTCGAGCCTTTTCCCGCCAATACAGACTGGCGGGTTGAACGGGAGCGGATGAAAAAGGTGTGTCTACAGTGCCATGCCCAGCAGTGGACCGACGCCCATTTTGCGAATTTAGACGCAGCGGTGAATAACTACAACGACACATATTATAAACCGACCAAGGCGTTGATGGATTCCCTGTACAACGCCGGCCTTCTTTCAAAACGCAGCTATTTTGATGAAGCGCTCGAATGGGAATTTTATGAATTCTGGCACCATGAAGGGCGCAGGGCCCGGATGGGAGCGGCCATGATGGCGCCTGATTACGCCTGGTGGCACGGCTTTTATGAACTGAAGCACCGTTTCATCATAATTAATCAAGGCGCAGAAAAGCTACACAAGGATAGGGAGCCTGATGTCTATAAAAGGTTCCCAGGAAAATTTGAAAGATAGCTAGGAAGCTGTAACCCATTTCATTCCTTGCGCATTATGCGCCAGCGGCGCTCACTGGTTATCTGCCTCCACGTGCAGGCGGTGGAGGAGCCTATGGGCTACCGGCGCCACCAGAATTCCTATCGTAGCGAGAAAGGCCACTCCGGAGAAGAGGGCGTATGCCGAGGCGAAGAGCTTGCCGGCGACTGTGTGCAGCTCGCTCACCGGACCCATGCCACCCAGGATCATCGAGGCATTCAGAAGGGCATCGAGCCATGAAAGCCCTTCTGAAATGTGGTAGCCAACGACACCGATGCCGAGAGAGGTGAAAATAATGCACAGCGAGACGAGGCCATGTCCCAGCATCCGGCGAAGGAACAGGTGGCGTGGCAACAAAGGTTGTGTGCGGTGCTCGTACACGAATGTTTCTTCTCAGCCTCCCCGTGTGTCAGATGTTGCTCATGACTATTATACAGATTCTTGAAAAACACAACCACACAATTTTTATGCAGTTAGCATTTGTCAAGAGGGCCTTTATTATCTTTTATAGCCATCTGTGATGCCGGCGAGTGAATGTTATCATTAAAAGCAATAGTTCTCCGTTTTTTTTGAGTTGACTTTCGGGCATTTTACAGGGTAAATAATATGAGAGTTTGGATACACCTTTGATATATGCTTCAGGGACATATAGTTATAGAAAAACAAGAAATGCATGAATGGTTTTCGGTTTCTGTCATGGGGTATGATCGGCCTGGTATTGTCGCCGGCGTTTCAAAGGTCCTCTTCGAGAACGCCTGCAACATCGAGGCCTT
The DNA here is from genome assembly GCA_964354505.1 of uncultured Thermodesulfobacteriota bacterium. Lineage (GTDB taxonomy): Bacteria > Desulfobacterota > B13-G15 > B13-G15 > RBG-16-54-18 > RBG-13-52-11. The sequence continues at coordinate 9,165 of CAYHAB010000076.1, read as the reverse complement.
GACACAAACTGTTATCATGGGGCAGTTTGCCATGATTGTGGTTGGGTCTCCTTTGCAGGGTTCATCGGCCACGGCATTAGAGAAAGACCTTGGAGCGCTGGCCAGGGAGATGAGACTTGAGATCCATGTCCGAACGCTCAGCTCCGAAGAGCGGCGTGTGTTTGATGCGGGTGAGACGGAGCACTTTGTAATTACCGTTCGCGGGAAAGACCGTCCGGGACTGGTCTATGCTATCACAACGATTTTAGCGGAACAGGGAATCAATATTACCCGCTTGGGGGCGGAGGTGGTCCCTGTCGATCAGAAGCTTGAATACATCCAGATTTATGAGGTCGATATCCCGAAAAGCCTTGATTTTTCCCTCATTCAGAAGGCCTTGAGCGACCAGGGGGCGAAAATAGGCGTGACGGTTGATATGCAGCACGGGGATATCTTCCGCGCCATTAACCAAATATAGATTCAATAACTGTTGATTGGTTATGCTCAGTTCAGAGGAAATTATCCGCACCATTGAGATGCTCAAAAATGAGAATCTCGATGTACGCACCGTTACTCTCGGTATCAGCTTGAGGGACTGTGTCAGTTCCTCATCCACGGAGTTGTGCACCCTGATCCGCTCCAAAATCAAGCGGGTTGCCGGAAGGATGGTTGCCGTCTGCGATCAAATCTCGAACAAATACGGGATTCCTATCGTCAATAAGCGTCTTGCCGTAACCCCCATCGCCGCAGTTGCGGAAGGGTTGGAACAAAAGGAGTATGTGACTGTTGCCAGAAAGCTCGATCAGGTGGCCCAAGAGGTAGGGGTCAATTTTATCGGCGGATATTCGGCCCTGGTGCAGAAGGGGTTCACCACAGGAGACCGCAATCTCATCGCCACCCTTCCTGAAGTCCTCTCAACGACCCACCACATTTGCGCCTCGATCAACGTGGCCTCCACCAGGGCAGGGATCAATATGGATGCGGTGTTGCTGATGGGGCGAGCCATCAAGGAAATCTCCCTTGCCACCGCCCAACAGGATGGGTTTGGCTGTGCCAAGCTTGTTGTCTTTGCAAATATGCCTGAAGACAATCCCTTTATGGCCGGCGCCTACCTGGGATACGGAGAGCCGGAGTCTGTCATCAATGTCGGGGTAAGCGGACCCGGAGTGGTCAAGAAGGAGCTGGAACGGGCGCTTCAATCTGGAAAGAGACTGACCCTCGGCGACCTCTCAGAGATCATCAAAAAGACCAGCTTCCGCGTGACCCGTGTGGGGGAGCTTATTGCGAGAGAGGTTGCCGAGCAACTGGGCGTCAGCTTCGGCATTGTAGATCTCTCTTTAGCGCCTACTCCCACAGTGGGCGATAGTGTCGGAGAGATTCTCCAGTGTCTGGGGCTCACATCGATTGGGGTGCCCGGCTCCACCGCCGCGCTCGCCCTCCTCAATGACGCCGTCAAGAAGGGAGGAGCCTTTGCCTCCTCTTCGGTCGGCGGCCTCTCCGGCGCCTTTATCCCTGTAAGCGAGGATTTAAACCTTTCTGAGGCAATCAGAAGCAATCATCTGTCTTTGGAAAAACTAGAGGCGATGACCGCTGTTTGTTCCGTGGGGCTCGATATGATCGCCATCCCCGGAAAGGTGGATGCTGACACGATTGCCGCTATTATCGCCGATGAGATGGCCATCGGCGTCTTTAACCATAAGACCACGGCCGTGCGCCTGATTCCGGTTCCGGGCAAGGACGTGGGAGATAAAGCGGTCTTTGGCGGCCTTTTCGGTGAGGCCTATATCGCGGAAGTAAGAAACATCCAGTGCTCATCCGCCTTCACCGGTTTTGGCGGGAGGATCCCGGCCCCGATCACCAGTATCCGGAATTGAAAGAGCCTCTAGAAGGATCGAGGAGCCGCCTCACTTTTACGTATTTTACATACCTTCTACCATAGATATGTTTTCTAGCTAGTCACAACAAGCCCTTCCCGCTTCAGGTCTATTGACAGGTAACGATATCAAAAAGCACATTCTTGATCGCTGCGCGCAGGAAATCTCATTATTTCGCCGGAGCTCCTTTTGGGGCAGGGGCACTAGGGGTTTCCGTTTTCGTTGGAGTTCCTTTCGGCGCAGGGGTAGAAGGGGCTTCTTTTTTCGCTGGAGCTCCTTTGGGAACAGGGGCAAGAGGGGTCTCAGTTTTCGTCGGGCTTTCTTTCGGCGCAGTGACAACAGGGGCTTCCGTGCGTTTCATAACGTCTTTTTTCTGAAGCACGATCTCGATACGCCGGTTTTTCTGTTTGTTCGCCGGGGTGTCGTTAGGGGCTATGGGGTGGTATTGCCCAAACGCGGCTGCGAGGAGCATCTCAGGGGGAACTCCGGCTGAATCCTGTAAAAACCGCACTACCGTGGTGGCCCTGGCCGCGGAGAGTTCCCAGTTGGTGGGGTAGGTGGTACGCAGGGGCTTGGCAATCGGGGTATTGTCGGTGTGGCCTTCCACACGAATTACTTTATCGGTCAGGCCCTTGACGACGCTTCCGAGTTTTTTCAGCACTTCCTTGCCGCTGGGCTTCAGGGCAGCTCTGCCGGAGTCAAAAAAGATCTTTTCCGCCACATTCACGGTGAGTTTATCTTCGTATTGGCTGATGGTCATCTGGCCTTCGCTCACTTCTTTTTTAAGCTGGTTCATGAGCTGATCATAGGTGGCTGTGGATTGTTGTTCCTTGACTTGAAGATCCGCTTTTTCTTTTTCTGCAAGCAAGAGCTGCTTATTGCATTCGCTGTATTGTTCTTTGAGTCTGTTATATTCGGCTTCCAGCCTGTTGTATTTGTCCGCAGGGACAAGACAGCCCACCAGCGCAGCACTAAAGACCCCCACCGCAAGCCATACAACGATTTTCTTCATGTAATCTCTCCTTTCCCTAATATTCAGTGTACTCAATAGTAAAATAGCATATTTCTTCTCCGATATCAATATATTATGAACGGCTCTAAAATCCACATAGAAGAAAACGTAGCTTATGCGGTCTTTAATGCGAGCAAAACAGACCCGATTCTCTGATAGGGCTCAGATTCTCTATCTATGATTGACTTTTTGTGTTACGATTACTTCTAGTTGTTAAACGGTCGGGGTAGCATAAATTACCATTTGTAACGTGCTGCGGCTGAGGGGGATATACAGATCACCCGCAGCAGAGCGCCATTTTGATCGAAAAGACCAGTATAACCTTCCGACACAAGACTGGGGGAAACCGCTCAGCGAAAAGCAGATCATTGATGTCATCAAGCGCCTGAGCCAGCAGTATAAGGATCGACTCTGGTATGTCCCCATACAGCCGCGCGCCCTGAACGTTGTCAACACCAAAGGGGAGTTATTGGGGTACATCTATACTGGCGTAGAAACAGAAGCTATCCTGATGAAACGTGAAATGGATGGTCGTGTAATTGTTTATCTGCCGACGCCACGAAGGATTGATGGCGGCGGCGGTGGTAGGTAATGAGGCATTCTGTATTGACGTTTCTGTTGACGGATTCAAGGAACACGTGAAACACTTTCGTTAAAAACTTCATGAAATGGTTTTTTCCCCTCCCCTTATTAATCTTTTCTAAAGGGGAGGGGGGAAAAGTTTATCCTACTGCCTCCTGGTACTCCTTCCACAAATCCCCTTTCTTGACGCCGTGGTCGATAAAGTCCCAGGGGAAAACCTCATCTTCTCGTTTTTCTCTGTATACCCAAAAATCAGGGTTGATATAGGAGCCCTTCAGGGCAGCGGCCCAGTCCCCCTGGTTCTGGTGGGCGAGGAGGAGGATCTCCGCCGCCTTCCGGTCCCCCATGGAGAGGAGGGTCTGTACATACCCCCACTTGGGGAGCTCATGCAGCACGCGAGCGCGGGGGATCTTTGCCACTCCCTTTTTGATGGCGGCAATCTTTTTCTTAAGATCCCTCACGTGTTCAAAAGGGTGCCACTGGAACGGGGTCCATGCCTTGGGGATGAAGGGGGCAATACTCAGTACCATCTCACCCACACTCCTTCCCCCCTTGCCCATGTGGTGTCTTATCCGTTTGGCCAAGGAAACGATTCCTTCGATATCCTCCCACGTCTCGGTGGGGAGGCCGATGATGAAGTAGAGTTTGAGGTTGGTGATACCATGGGTGGCGAGGATCTCCACGGCACTGAAGATTTCCTCGTCCTTGAGCCCCTTGGCAACGACCTCCCGCAACCTTTCGGTGCCTGCCTCAGGGGCCATGGTTACCGTGCGATGGTTGCTCTGGGCCAATAATTTGGCCCGCTCCTCGGTTATGGCATCGGCCCTGATGGAGGCGATGGAGATCTCACCACCTTTGCCGATGATGTGCTTACACAGTTCGTTGAATCCCGCATGATCCCCTAGGGCAGATCCCACAAGCCCGATCCTTTTTCCCCGTTGCAAGCCCAGATCGGCCTCCTCCATGAGGGTATTCATCCCCCTGTTGCGAAAGGGGAGGTAGAGGGACCTGACCGCGCAGAACCGGCACCTTCTGGGGCACCCCCTGTTTACCTCCATGAGGAACATCTCCTTGAATTCCGTCAGGGGGGTCAGGATAGCTGAGCCTGATCCCTGCAGGCTCAGATCTTTGATCCATCTCCTCTTCACCCTCGCCGGGGCTGTGCCTGCGAGGGGTGTGAATTCTCTGAGGTGGCCACCTTCATCGTAAAGCGCCTGGTAGAGGGAAGGGCAATATATCCCCTCGATGCGGCACGCCTCTTTTAAAAGGCCCTCCTTGCCATGCATCCCTTCCGGGAAGGCCTCCAGGAAATCTATTATGGCCTCTTCCCCCTCACCGATGAAAAAGAGGTCCACAAAGGGGGCCAGGGGTTCGGGATTGAGTGAGACTGCCGCCCCTCCGGCCACGATGAGGGGGGTCCGTGGATCTCTTTGCAGGGCCTTGAGAGGGATCTTGGCCAGCTGAAGGATGGACAAGACATTGGGGAAGTCGTTCTCAAAGGGTATGGAAAAGGCGATGATCTGAAACCTAGAAAGGGGCTTGTTGGATTCTAAAGAGAGGAGTTGTGTGTTGCTTCTCTCATACTCCCGCCATTCTTTTTTTCCCGGCAGGAAGGCGCGCTCACAGACCACCGCAGGCAGGGAGTTGAGGATGCGATAGAGGAGATGGAACCCCAGATTGGACATCCCCACATGGTAGGTGTTGGGGAAGACCAGGCAGATAGGGATCTTCCCCCCCCATTTTTTGATGATGGTTCCCTTTTCCCGCGCGAGGAAATCCCTATGGCCGAGGACGATTCTCTGCGTCACCAGCTGATCTTACCACGGGAAGGGAACCTTGTGTATGCCCTAATCCGGCTGTTTCCGCATAAAGGTCGGGACGTCGTATCGTTCCTCTACCTCAGGAAAGGGTTCCGCGGCCTTGTGAAAGCGGAAATCAGAGAATTGATCGATGCTCTTCCCCCTCCTGAGGAACGTGGGGATCTCCATGTTTTCTTCCGACGTATCGGGGATCACCCGCAGACGGCGGATTCTCTCCTGCTTTTCCTCCTCTGCTCCGAGACCGGTGGCGATCACTGTTACCCTCATTTGGCCATCCAACCGCTTATCTATGACCGCCCCAAAGATGATATTCGCCTCTTCACAGGTCTCTTTCTGGATGAGGGTGGAGGCCTCGTTTATCTCATGGAGGGTGAGGTCCGGTCCTCCCGTGATGTTGAGCAAAATCCCCTTGGCCCCATGAACGGAGATATCCTCCAACAGGGGACTCGATATGGCCCTCTGTGCTGCCTCCACGGCGCGGTTTTCTCCTGATGCGATACCCATACCCATCATGGCCATACCCATCTCCGACATGACGGTCTTGACATCGGCGAAGTCGAGGTTGATCAATCCGGGGACCAAGATGAGGTCTGATATCCCCTTGGCCGCATGGTAGAGGATCTCGTCCGCTTTCCTGAAGGCCTCCAGGAGAGGCATCTCCTTGCCGCTGACGGTGAGGAGCCGCTGATTGGGTATGGTGATGAGGGTGTCTATGTATCTATTGAGCTCATGCCACCCCTGTTCCGCTTGGAGATGCCTCTTTCGCCCCTCAAAATGGAAGGGCTTGGTGACGATGGCCACACTCAGGGCGCCCACCTCCTTGGCAATTTTGGCCACGATGGGGGCGCCGCCGGTGCCTGTCCCACCTCCCAACCCTGCTGTAATGAAGACCATATCCGCCCCATCCAGGGCCTCTCTGATCAGGTCCGCACTCTCCAGTGTTGCCTTTCTGCCGATCTCGGGATCGGCGCCCGCACCTCTGCCCCCCGTGATCCTTTCTCCCAACTGGATCTTCACGGAGCTTTGGGAGATCTTTAAGACCTGGGCATCGGTGTTGGCGGCGATGAAGTCGACCCCCTCAAGTTTGAGGTCGATCATGGTGTTTAACGCATTGCAGCCGCCGCCTCCCACACCTATTACTTTTATCCGTGCCCCCATGTCATGATTTTCATCAAGCTCAAACATCTCTTAAGCCTCCTTTCCCATCCTCTTGCGAGAGGATATCAGCCATCTTTTCGGTTCGCTCATTTCCAATCCCGCCTGTCTAGAAGAACTCCTTAAACCAACCTATCATCCTCTGGGTGACCTTGTCGAAGATATTGTTTTCGCCAGGGGCAAACCCTTCGCGGATACTACCTTTTGTACCGTAGAGAACGAGTCCTACAGCGGTGGTGTACATGGGATTCTTGACGATGTCCGTCAGCCCACCTATTTCCCGGGGATACCCCGTACGTACGGGGAGGCTGAAGATCTGTTCGGCCAGATCCGCCATGCCCTCCAGGAGGGCTGAGCCGCCGGTGAGGACGATCCCTGAGGCGATGACGCTTTCGTATCCGGAGTTAATAATCTCTCGATGCGTCAGGGACAAGATCTCCTCCATGCGGGATTCTATGATCTCCGCCAGGGTATATTTTGAGATGACCTTGCCTCCCCTCTCGCCCACAGCGGGGACCTCCACCCTTTCGTCCTTTCCCACGAGGGATGTCAGGGCACAACCATGTTTCTTTTTTATCTTCTCCGCTTCTTCGATAGGGGTCCTGAGGCCGATGGCGATGTCACCGGTAACGTGGTCGCCGGCTAGAGAGATGACGGAGGTATGTTTTATGCTCCCTTGATGGAAGATCGCAATGTCAGTGGTTCCACCGCCGATGTCAACAAGCGCTACCCCCAACTCCTTTTCTTCAGGGGTGAGTGCTGCTTCACTGGAGGCCAGTTGCTGTAAGATGATGTCGTTGACCTCCAACCCGGCCCTATTAGCACACTTGATTATGTTCTGCGCCGAGGTGACTGCCCCGGTGACGATGTGGACCTTGACTTCCAACCTAACCCCGCTCATCCCCTGGGGGTCCCTAATTCCATTTTGGCCGTCTACGATGAACTCCTGGGGCAAGATGTGGATTACCTCACGGTCCATGGGGATGGCGATGGCACTGGCGGCATCGATGACCCTCCTCATGTCCCCTTCGGAAACCTCGTGGCTTTTTACCCCAACGATTCCGTGGCTGTTAAACCCCTTGATATGTCCACCTGCTATGCCGGTGTAGACCGAGGTGATCTCACACCCTGCCATCAGCTCCGCTTCTTCCACCGCCCGCTTGATTGATTGCACCGTGCTCTCGATATTGACCACCACCCCTTTTCTGAGGCCATGCGATGGATGTGTGCCTATTCCGATGATATCCAACCCCCTTGCAGTGGGGACGCCGACAATGGCACAGATCTTGGTCGTCCCAATGTCCAGCCCCACTATGAACTCTTCCTTCTTGCCCATCTTGTCACCCCCTTTTCTCAAACCCGACCACGACACGGTCGGGGCTCTCATACAGGATATATTGCACAGGGAGGGGTTTCTCGGTAATCCTCTTCCAGACCTCCTCCAATCGCTTTACCTTGAGTTCCATGTCTCCTCTGCGCATATGAATTATCGTTCCTCCCTTCGCCGTAAATATGGTCACGTCGCCAATCTCATTAAAATGGATCTCGGAGACTCCCTCTTTGGCTAAGTGAGGGTAGTTACGCATCTCCCTGATGAACCACAGCGCCTCTCCGATGAGGTCTTTCCTCTCGCCCTGTTTCCACGCCTGATCATCCCAACCAGTCACGATGGGGTAGTCGAGGGGTTCACCAGGGGAGGGCTCCTTAAAGGGGGTACCGTCTTCATCCACGTAGTAGAGCTTATCCAGGCGGATCATGGCTATTGGATTTCTCTCAATTACCTGCAAGGCGAGTTTGTCCGGCAACACCCTGCGCACCACGCATGATCTGACCCATGGAAAGCTCTCTACCCTGCGGGAGATCTCTCTGAGATCGAGGTTGAGCATTGGTGCTTCGGGGGGCACGGAGGCGGCTTCGATGATCTGCTGTGGGTCCATACGGTTGCATCCCTGCACCTCGATCTTATCCAACTGGAGGTGGGAGGCGAGCAAGAGTCGTGTACCCCTTTCAAGACCCCAGATGAAGGCGATAAGAGCAATTACCATTCCCACGAAGAATAATTTCCTCCCTTTTTTCATCCTTCTCCCTCCTTGATCTTCAAGGAGGCCTCCTCCACGATGATCTCCACCAGTTGAGGGAAGGAGATCCCCATGTGGGCTGCCGCCTTGGGCACGAGGCTTGTCTCCGTCATTCCGGGCACGGTATTTACCTCGATGACAAAGGCCTCCCCTTTTTTGTTCAGAAGGAGGTCCACCCTAGCACAGCCGCTACACCCCAGGGCATGATAGGCCTTGAGGCCTAATGACTGTATCTCATTCTGCGTTTGGTCGTTGATCCTCGCGGGGCAAAGGTATTCCGTCATCCCCGGTGTATACTTTGCCTGGTAGTCGTAAAATCCCCCTTTGGGGGCGATCTCGATGATTGGCAGGGGTTTCCCTTTGAGGATCCCCACGGTGAGTTCCTTCCCCTCGATGAAGCGCTCGACGAGGACCTGCTGATCATAGTCCCTTGCGCGTCTGATGGCCTCCTCCAACCCCTTTCGGTCCATGGCGATACCTATTCCTATGGTCGATCCCTCTGATGCCGGTTTGACCACCCAGGGGGGAGGGAAGGGTGGGTCTTCCAGCGCTTTCTCCTGAGGGGTGATGAACTCCGGCGAGGGTATGCCGTGATAGTGGAAGATCTCTTTGGCCTTAATCTTGTTCATGGCCAGGGCACTGGCCAATACCCCGGAACCGGTGTA
>CAYHAB010000075.1:0-7791 GCA_964354505.1 uncultured Thermodesulfobacteriota bacterium | reverse complement strand
TATCTCACCCAACCCACCATCAGCGGACATATCGCCTCCCTTGAGCAGACCATGGGGCTTAAACTCTTTGACCGTCTGGGCAGAAGGGTTGCGCTCACCAATGGGGGGCGGGTCTTTTATCGCTACGCAAAAGAGATCCTGCGCCTCCGTGATGAGGCCCTCAATGCCATCTATGAATTCTCCCACTCCATCAAGGGGCGGATCACAATCGGAGGGAGCACCATACCCGGTGAATATTTTCTTCCCAAGGTCATGGGGAGTTTTCAGAGGGAGGCGCCCGGTATCTCTATAAGCCTTGTCATTGCGGACTCTCAGGAGATCGTCGACAGGCTGCTTGCCGGAGAAATAGAGATGGGTGTGGTGGGGATGAGGTTCGAAGGAGAGAGGGTTGATGCCTATCCCCTGTTTCACGATCGGGTGATTATCATCGCCCCTCCCCAGCACCCTCTTGCCTCCAAGAAGGAAGTATCCTGGGAGGAGCTGCGAGCGGCTCCCCTCCTGATCAGGGAGAGGGGATCAGGGACGCGCAAGGCCTTTGAGCGTTATGTTGCAGCGGCCGGATATCGATTGGATGATTTCAGCATCATAGGTGAGGTGGGGAGCTCCACCGCCGTGAAAGAGGGGGTGAAAGGAGGAATGGGGCTTGGTATCATTTCTGATCTCGCCGTTCAAGAAGAGATAGAAGGGGGGAGGGTAAAAGAGGTCAGGGTCCGAGGGCAGGGTACCCTCGAAAGGGATTTTTTCGCCGTCGTCCCCAAAGGGAGAGATCTATCGCCCCCTGCGCGCCGGTTTCTGGAGTTTCTCACACAGCGGAGGCCTTCATCACCATGAGGGGCCTCTCGGGCTTCACCATGATCGCGGCCACGGCGTGTTCCACTATTATGCACTTCTTTATCTTGACCCTCGTGGATACCGTCCCCCTGGTCCCTAAAGAAATCGCTGCCCGGCCGGCAATCATCACGGTGGACCTTATGTCGCTCGGGATGGAAAGTGCCGTTCCGCATGAGGACAAAGGGGAAGCAAAAGCGGTAGTGCAGAAGGAAGAAAAAGAGGTAAAAAAGAAAGAGGAAAAGAAAAAAGAGGCAAAGAAGGAGGAAAAGCAGGAGGTAATAAAAGATAAGGTGCTCCTGGCTGATCGAAGCAAGGAGAGAAAAGAGAAAAAGGAAGAGCCTAAGGCCGGCGACGAGCAGAGACGGTTGGCGGCCATAAAAGAGATAGAGCGAAAGGTGGCAGGGCGCTCGACAGAACCCCCCCCAGCCGGGACTGACGCTGAGAAGAATATCTACGCAGCGATAGTCGAAGAGAGGGTAAAGGGTGTATGGGTTATCCCCGATTCCTTGGCAGCACGGGGGCTGAAGGCGGTGGTCATTTTTGAGATCGGCAAGAAAGGCGAGGTGATTAATCTTCGATTTAAGCAGTCCTCCGGCAGCCTCCCTTATGATCAATCGGTCATGCGAGCAATTACCAAGGCTGCCCCGTTCCCTCCGCCGCAACAGGTTCTTTTAGGTGAAGAGTTCGAACTAACAATTCAGCCATGAGGGAGTGAGATGTGAGCAGGATAAAGGGCATATTACTTTCCTTGCTTGTTGTGATAGTGGCGGTCTTCGCGCACCCCGGTAACGGGAAAGGGGTCATCTACATCAATATCGACTCCGCGCAGATCCGGAAGTTCTATCTGGCCTTGCCTGCGATCCAGGGCATAGAACAACTCCCGCAAGGGGTGAAAGAAGAGGCGGAAAAGACCCTTACACAAGACCTCATCATGGCAGACCTCTTTTACCTCATGGAGAGGATGAAGCTCCCGCAGCAGACGGTCTATGTTACTGAGGAGAATGTGGATTTTGGGGCATGGAAAGCTGCAGGGGCCGAGTTCTTGTTATCGGTAGGCCTCAAGGCGGAAGGGGGCGCAATCGCGATAGAGTGCAGGCTCTTCGACGCGGTCCAGGGTATTTACATAGCGGGCAAGAGGTACAGGGGTTCGCAGGGGGAGGTGCGGGCCATGATCCACAAGATGGTCGACGAGATTATCCAACAGTTGACCGGGGAGCGGGGGATTTTCCAGACGCGGATCGCCTTTGTAACAGACCGTACCGGTAACAAAGAGATCGCCCTCATGGACGTCGATGGGCGCAACGAGGCTATGGTTACCCGCAATGGCTCTATCAATATATCCCCTGCCTGGCACCCGGATGGAAGGAGCCTGCTGTACACGTGTTTTCGCCGCCGCAACCCGGATCTTTATCAGCTATTCATCTCGATGGGGAGTACTGTTCTCCTTTCCGCTGCCTCCGGGCCCAATGCCGCCGCGGCGTGGTCTCCCGATGGCAAGAGGATTGCCCTTATGATGAGGGGGAGCGACAACACCGAGATATACCTCCTGAACCCGCAGGGTAAAGATCCCTTACAACTCACCCGCTCCTGGGACAACAAGGCTTCGCCGGCATGGTCGCCAGATGGCAAACAGATCGCTTTTGTATCAGACCGGTCAGGGAACCCTCAGATTTACATTTTTGATCTGGCTCAGCGAAAGTTGAGAAGATTGACCTATGAGGGAGGATACAATTGCTCCCCCTCCTGGTCGCCGAAAGGTGACAAGATCGCCTTTACACGTCAGGAGGAAGGGAGGTTTAGCATCTATACTATCAGACCGGATGGGACCGATTTGAAGAGACTGACCAGGCAGGGAAGTAATGAGGATCCCTCCTGGGCCCCCAACGGACGGCATATTGCCTATGCTTCCAGGATGGGGGGGAACTATGATATATACATGATGACTGCAGATGGAGGTGGCCCTTGGAAGGTGACCGCCTCCGCGTCCAACGAGACGGAGCCGGCGTGGTCGCCGTGGCTGCAATGACGACGGTCAAGAGAGAAAGGAGGTTTTCATGATAGTGAGGAAAGAGAACTGGTTATGGATGGTCTTGCTTGTGATCATATCCCTCATCGCCTTTTCAGGGTGTGAGTTGGTGAAGAAGAAGCCGGAGCAGACTATTACCCCTGAAAAGGAGAGGGCCGTGCGTGAAGAGGAGCAAAGAAAGACCCTTGAAGGGAGCCTCGCCAAGAAGAGCTATCCCGGGATCGAGGGAGAGGTATGGGAGAGCACCCTCTTGAAGGATATCCCATTTGCTTTTGACAAATATGACCTGACTGAGGAGGCCAGGGGGATATTGAGCGAGGATGCCAAGGTATTATTGAAGCATCCCACCCTTAAGATACAGATCGAGGGGCATTGTGATGAACGTGGGAATAACGAATATAACCTGGCCTTGGGTGAGAGGAGGGCTGTAAGTGCAAAGCTCTACCTCATTAAGCTCGGCGTGCAGGGCAGCCAGCTCTCCACCATTAGCTATGGCGAGGAGATGCCGGTTGACCCGGGGCACAATGAGCAGGCCTGGGCCAAGAACAGGAGGGCTCATTTTGTCATCCTCTCACGATAACGTCGATCCTGATGGATAGTTGAGAAAGGAGGGTGTAGATGAAGGTCCGTACTTTTTCCTTACTGTTTGTTCCCGTAACCGTTTTCCTACTTGCGGGTTGCGCCACCACCAAGGATTTAGACAACCTGCAGGGGCAGAGAAAGGACCTGCAGCAGAAGGTCGAGATCCTGAGGGGGAGGGTTACCTCCGAGATGCAGCAGAACTGGGTCAATTTTGAGACCTCTCATGAAGAGTTGCGGCAGGAGATCAAGATACTGAGGGCAAATATTGAAGAGGATCGGGATCTCCTTAACAAGATCACGAACGATCTTGAGGCATTGAAGAAGGCTTATGCGGCGAAGACCGCGGTCTTAACAAAAGAAAAAGGTGAAAGTATTGCCGCGGCACCGCCACCTTCTGCCTCCACGGCCCTCCCCAAGGAAGAACCCAAGGAGGATATGGAGGGGGCCTATCAGAATGCCTATAGCACCTTCAAAAAGGGGGACTACCCCAATGCCTTAAAGATGTTTAAGGCATTTCTCAACACATATCCCAAGTCAGAATATGCGGATAACGCCCAATATTGGATCGGAGAATGTTACCACCAGCAGGGGGATTATGAGAGGGCCATTTTAGAGTATGAGCAGGTGATAAAACAATATCCTAAAGGCGACAAGGTTCCTTCAGCCGTCTTAAAACAGGGTTTTGCCTTTCTGGATCTGGGTGATCGGGCAAATGCCAAGATCATTTTTAATAAGGTACTAAAGGAATTCCCTCGTTCACCACAGGCGGAGATTGCGGCCAAAAAACTCAAGGTATTGGATTAATCCGTCACCACAAGGGTTTCTTCTCCCTGTTCTTTCTTTTCTGCATCATCGGCTATCTCCATCGCCTCCATGTGAGGGAGATAGCCTTCCTCTACAACCGGCCTGATAGCGCGATAGAGGGGATTCCCCGTTCCCGCGGGGACCAACCTCCCCATGATGACGTTTTCTTTAAGCCCCCTTAATGAATCGACCTTTCCTTCTACCGCTGCCTGGGTGAGGACCCGTGTGGTTTCCTGGAAGGAGGCCGCTGATATCCAACTATCCGTGATGAGGGAGGCCTTGGTGATCCCCAGCAAAAGAGGATCAGCAGTGGCTGGGGTGCCACCTTCCTTGAGGACCCTTTCGTTCTCCTCCTTAAAAATTTGTTTTTCCACCTGTTCATCCACGATGAACTTGGTATCCCCAACCTCGCGTATCTTCACTCTCTTGAGCATCTGTCTGACGATGACCTCAATATGCTTATCGTTGATCTTGACCCCCTGCAGTTGATATACTTCCTGAATTTCGTCCACCAAAAATCGGGCCAACTCTTTGTCCCCTAGGACTTTGAGGATATCATGCGGGTTAGAGCTCCCGTCCATGAGGGGTTCTCCTGCTTTAACCGCGTCCTCTTCGTGGACACTGATGTGTTTCCCTTTGGGGATGGTATATTCCTTTGGTTCACCGACATCAGGGGTAACAATCACCTTTCGCTTCCCCTTGACCATCTTGCCGAAGCTCACCGCTCCATCTATCTCGCTGATGAGGGCATATTCCTTGGGCGTTCTCGCCTCAAAGAGTTCGGCTACCCGAGGGAGACCGCCGGTGATATCTTTGGTCTTAGTGGTCTCACGCGGTATCTTTACCAAGACGTCACCCGCTTCAACAGGCTCGCCTTCTTTTACGTAGATGTTGGAACCGATGGGCAGAATGTACCGAGCCTCAGTTTCCCGGAGCTTCTTCCCTTCCGCATCGGTCCTCTCCTGCTTGATGGATATTCGAGGCCTGAGGTCGGAATCCTTGCTCTCAATAATGACCTTGTGGGCATGGCCAGTTACCCCATCCACCTGCTCTTGCATGGTGATTCCATCAAGGATATCGCCGAACTTCACCCAACCGGGGACCTCTGTGATTATGGGGATGGTATAAGGGTCCCACTCTGCTATGAGCTCCCCCTCCTTGACCTTTTTCCCCTCTTCCACCGCCAATTTCGCCCCATATACTACAGGGTACCGTTTCCGTTCCCTGCCTTCTTCATCCAGAATGGCGATCTCTCCCTTGCGGCTCATCACCACACGCATACCCTCTCTGTTGCGCACGGTCCGCAGGTCAATGAACTTGATGGTTCCGTCCATCTTGGCCTCAAGGGCGGTTTCCTCCGCACGCCTGCTCGCCGTCCCCCCGATATGGAAGGTCCTCATGGTGAGCTGAGTTCCAGGCTCCCCAATGGACTGGGCGGCTATAACCCCTACGGCCTCACCAATATCGACGATTCGTCCGCGGGCCAGGTCTCTTCCGTAGCACAGGGCGCAGACACCGTACTTGGACTCGCAGGTGAGCACGGAGCGGATCTTGACACGATCCAATCCCGCATCTGCGATCTTCTGTATCGCCTCCTCTGTTATCTCATGACTCGTCCTGACGATGACCTCATCGGTAAAGGGATCCTTGATATCCTCCAGGGCTACTCTCCCCAAGATCCTCTCAACCATGGGTTCGATGATCTCTCCACCTTCTACTAGGGAAGAGACGTATATCCCGTCCATGGTGCCGCAATCGTATTCGTAGATGATGATGTCCTGGGCAACATCCACCAATCTCCTGGTGAGATAACCGGAGTTGGCCGTCTTGAGGGCGGTGTCCGCCAACCCCTTGCGCGCTCCATGCGTGGAGACGAAGTACTGCAGCACGCTGAGTCCTTCCCTGAAGTTCGCTGTTATAGGGGTTTCGATAATCTCCCCTGACGGCTTGGCCATCAAACCACGCATCCCAGCCAGCTGACGTATCTGCTGGGCGGTGCCCCGGGCCCCTGAATCGGCCATCATAAAGATGGGGTTGAAGCTGGGCACTGCCTGTTCGTTCCCCACAGGATCCTCTATTTTTTCTGTTCCCAACTCCTTCATCATTTCATCGGCGATCTCTTCGGTGAGCTGAGCCCAGATGTCGATCACCTTGTTATATCGCTCACCATCGGTGATCAGTCCATTGACGTATTGTTGTCTGATCCTTTCTACCTCTTTTGTGGCCTGCTCAAGAAGGTGGGGTTTGCGAGTGGGAATGCGGATGTCGTTGATCCCAATGGAGAGGCCTGATTGCGTGACGTAGGCGAAGCCCAAGTCCTTCAATTTGTCCGCCAGGATGACCGTCTTTTTGCTTCCCGCCACTCGATAGGCATAGTCGATGAGGTTGGCCACCGCCTTTTTGTTCATCACACGGTTGATTAATTCAAAGGGGATCTCTTCGGGGACGATCTCTCTGAGGAGTATCCGGCCTACGGTGGTCTCCACCAATGTACTGTTCATTCGCACCTTGATGCGGGCTTGTATATCCACCGCATGGGCGTCATAGGCGATCCTCACCTCCTCGGGGTTAGCAAAGGTCTTTCCTTCCCCTTTGACAAGCTCCTTTTCCCTCGTCATGTAATAGAGACCCAAAACGATGTCTTGGGTGGGAACGATAATCGGCTTCCCATGGGCAGGGGAGAGGATGTTATTGGTGGACATCATAAGTACCCGTGCCTCGGTCTGGGCCTCTACCGAGAGGGGGACATGGACGGCCATCTGATCCCCGTCGAAGTCTGCGTTGAAGGCGAGGCAGACGAGGGGGTGGAGCTGTATTGCCTTTCCTTCTATCAAGAGAGGCTCAAAGGCCTGGATGCCCAGCCGGTGGAGGGTAGGGGCCCTGTTGAGGAGAATAGGATGCTCCCGAATTACTTCCTCGAGGATATCCCATACCTCAGGCCTTTCCTTCTCTACCATCTTCTTGGCGCTCTTGACCGTGGTCACATAACCACGTTCCTCCAGCTTGTTGTAGATAAAAGGTTTGAAGAGCTCCAGCGCCATCTTCTTGGGAAGACCACATTGGTGCAAACGCAGCTCTGGCCCGATGACGATGACCGATCTCCCCGAATAGTCTACCCTCTTACCCAAGAGGTTCTGACGGAATCTTCCTTGTTTGCCCCTGAGCATGTCGCTCAAAGACCTCAGGGGTTTTTTGTTGGCCCCGGTGATTACTCTACCCCTCTTGCCGTTGTCGAAGAGGGCATCTACTGCCTCCTGCAACATCCTCTTTTCATTGCGGATGATGATATCCGGTGCGTTTAACTCCAAAAGCCTTTTCAAGCGATTGTTTCTGTTGATTACCCGCCGATAAAGGTCGTTCAGATCAGAGGTAGCGAACCGTCCTCCGTCAAGGGGAACCAGAGGTCTCAGGTCAGGAGGGATGACGGGGATGACATCAAGGATCATCCACTCCGGCTTATTTCCGGAATCCCGAAAGGCCTCGATAACCCTCAAGCGTTTAGCCAACTTTTTGCGCTTGGCCTCGGACTGGGTTTCCCTCATCTCAAC
>CAYHAB010000074.1:0-3115 GCA_964354505.1 uncultured Thermodesulfobacteriota bacterium | reverse complement strand
CTCCTGCCACCGCTTCGTGGCCAACCAGGTGCGCCTCCAGCTATTCATCCTGGCCTACAACCTGGGCAACTTCTTGCGGCGGCTGGCCTTGCCGGAGGCGGTGAAGGACTCGTCGTTGCGTAGCATCCAGGTGAAGCTGGTGAAGATAGGCGGTCGGCTGGTGCGCCATGCCAGGCGTCTGGTGTTCCAGCTCGCGGAGGTGGCGGTGCCCCGAGAGGTGTTCCAGGAAGTGCTGGAGCGCATCGGGAGGTTATGCCCGGCACCAGCGTAGCGGTGGCCCCCGCCACCGGTGAGGAGAGCGGGGTGGTCTCCGAGGGACGTATATGTCTGAGCCGGGTGTGTGGTCACGGCGAAGACTGGATAGGCCGGGATGGCATGAGGCAACAGGCCGAGCGTACGGGAAAACGGTCGAGAAAGCAGTAGAGAGCAGGAGTTTGACGCGAGATGGAGCCGGGGCTATCATACTGTTTTCTGGGAGCCCTGCCCCTTGGGGGCTCACCAGGTTGATATGGGGAATGCCGGTCCGAGCCCTTGAAAATCCTGCCAAAGCAGGTGACCATTCGCGACTGCGTACACAAGGGAGTATGCCCTTATGAGCAAAGCCCGCTGCGAGCCAGACACTTCATTGACAGAAGCAGAGAAAACAGTCTTTGCCGGCCATCTCAAGCGACACGGACTGTCCGACAACATCTGGGATCTGTTCGCCGAATGGGTGGCCAAATCAACCTCACAAGTCAACTTCTTCTACTTGAAGGTATACCTGGACCATGAACTGATAGGTCTTGCACTCTTCGTCAAGATCAAGCCATATGATCTGCGGGCTTCCTACTCGAGAGTCAGAAACAACACATATCTGAACAAGCTGTTCTCAGTTCTCTCCACACTCACCAATAACTGTGTCTACGTATCTTTCCGAAATCTGATGACTGCAAACATCACCCGGCCATTCTTCTACCGCGAGCCTGAGCTGGAAGACACGATCATGGACTCGATTCTGACCCACCTGAAGCGGGAGAAAGAGGCAAACATGGTCACCATCCTCGATACTTCAATAAATGACCATCATTATCAAAGGGCGGGCTTCGCCAAGCACCCCTCTTCTTCCGAAGCATGGCTCGATGCGACGAAATACAGCGAGATATCCGAGTATCTTGACGAACACCGAAGTCTGCGCAGGAATCTAACGCGAAGGAAAAGCACCGCTACAACCGAGATCCAGCAGGGTCCCATGTCGGATATCGATCGAGGCCAGATAAGAGACTGCCTCGATTGCTCGGTTGAAAACAGCAGAATCAACACTCCTTGCCAGGAGTTCTTTGAGGACAACATCTTTGAAACCGAGGTCTTCGATTCAAGGAAATACGTTCACATTGTCGTCCGCATTGACGGCACAATCGCTGGATTCCATACCTTTCAAGTCTCCGGTTCGAATATGGGAGGAGTTCTTGGTGGGTTCCATCGCACGTATTCTCGAAAGAACTTCGTTTATGAACGCGTCATTGTAGCTTCGCTAGATTATGCAATCCAAAACCAGATAGATCGCGTCAACTACTCTGTAATCGACAACTATACAAAGCTGAGACTTGTAACTTCTCTCGAACCTTGCGGTCTCTATTTCTATTCGCGATCTCCTCTAAACAGATTCGTGTTCGAGTCTACGTTCAGATTCAATGACGTACATGAACTCCATTTGTTGGAAAAACGCGGCCTCCCGACGTAGACCATTACTGTCACGCTCGCAGACGAGCTCGGCGCAGAATCCAGACTAAGATGCCGTCACTGAGTGCTGCCGATAGAAGGAAGCATGTCAGCTTAATAGGAACGCCTTGAAGTCGTTTACCAATCCCATTTCATTACCTCCACTTGAAGAGTCTATTTCGATCTAGGATACAGGCTCGCGGACCGGACAGGCCCTTTTCTGTTGCAGCTTGCCCCTCGGCCACCATACAATCCCCTCGTCAGCAAGTATCGGGTACGCGACGAGGGGACTCGGCGCTCGATAGCCTCTCGAGGACGGTCTCTCCGTATCTGGAGGTGGCCCAAACATCGGGCCCTACGGCCGGCGGACTTTTAATCCGGCTGTCGTGGGTTCGAATCCCACCCGGCCCTCCAGATCCCAGATATGGAAACGGCCACTCGGCGGGCCGTTTCTGTTCAGGGGGCTCGGCATTTGCCAACGATTTGCTAGCCAAGGTCAAAGCTAGTGCTCGTTTGCTGCCCGCCCCAGGAGCCGGTCCAGTCCCCCGGACCTGCCGAGAGCCCACGCCCACCAAAGTCGCTGCGGTTGCCCCCGGGGCTATGGCTGTGCCGTCCTGCGTTGCACCTGCTAGCGGCCTCTGCCTTCTCCCCATCGGTCCCAGTAAGTCACTTGCTCGACCGGCCGGCGCAAGCCGGGCCCGAAACGCCCCCGGGGCCGTCCCACAGGGATGAGAGCCATGGTCTCGACGTCGTCCGGGATGCCCAAGAGTTCCTTCACCTCAGCCTCGTGCTCCCGGTGAAGCGTGGTGATGGTGGTTCCCAATCCAAGGGCACGGGCGGCGACCATCAGGTTCTGGACGGCGGGGTAGATGGATGCCCCCGCCGGCGAGGCCGGGGCGATGGCGCTCCGCTGCACCGCCGCCAGCGATAGAAGGTCTGTGGGCTGACGTCGAAGTGCCAGCAGGTGAGACGAGCGTTGTGGCCGTGGCTCTCGTAGTAGTCCATCCACTTCAGTCGTCGCCTGGCTTGAGCTGACAGCTCCCGCCCGCGGCCTGCCAGGCGTAGGGCCCCGCGCGCTGTGCCGCTGATAATCCGCATAGTGACACCATTCTACGGTGTCACCCATGTTTCTGAACGAGCTCAGCCTTCCGCGGTGGCGTTTGCCACCGGCATGCCCCTTTAGTAATGTCGAGGGGCAAGTTTTACACTCATTGAGGTATAGGGTGACATGTTACGTTTGAAGGGCTGCCCGCCCTGGGGCGCTATCTCTATCCGAGGCCGGAGTTGCGGATCGCGGAGCGCACCCACTCCTTCAGCGCCCGTATCATGCCAGAAAGTCTCGAAGGCGGCAATACGGAGGGTGCCCTACCCCAGCCACCGCCTCCTGGCGTACCAGGCGCCTGCGGTGAGGACGAGG
>CAYHAB010000073.1:0-4850 GCA_964354505.1 uncultured Thermodesulfobacteriota bacterium | reverse complement strand
ATGACCGACATGATGGTGGTGGACACAGAAGGGAATTTCACTATTGGCAAGGCGGCTACCACTCCTCGAGACCAGTCCCTTGGTTTCTGGGAGTCCCTGGCCGATGGCTTGGAACACTGGGGAATCGATTTCGACAAAGAGGCCAAGAACATTCTGCCGGGCGTTGAGGCTGCCGTCTACAGCGGCACCACCATGATGAATGCCCTCCTCACTCAGACGGGCCGTAGGGTGGGCGTCATAACAGTGCGTGGCGATGAAGATGTCTTTCTACATGAGCGCAGCGCCGGGAAGTGGAAGGGTTATTCCTACCAAGATCTTCTTCACCAGGTCACTCACCACGGCCACACGCCGCTGGTCCCGCGGCGCCTGGTGAAGGGTGTAGAGGGACAGATAGACATGTTTGGCCAGGAAGTTATCCCTCTCTACGAGGACATGGCCCGGCAGGCCGTGGAAGAACTACTGGATGAAAACGTCGATTCTATAGCTGTCTGTCTTCTGCAGTCCTTCTTGAATCCGGCGCACGAACTGAGAGTGGCTCAAATAGCTGAGGGGGCAATGACCAAACGTGGCCGGAAGGTGCCTGTATATCTGTCTCATCAATTATGCCCCATCATGAGGGAAGTGGGTCGCCTGAACACAGTGGTGCTTCACGCCTATGTCGCCGAACCAGGTCGAGAGCAGCTTTTCAAGGTAGAAAAAAGGCTTGAAGAGGGCGGTTACAAGCATCCCCTGCAGATAGTGCTGGCCCACGGAGGGTTGAGCAACATTCGCTATCCCCGTATCTATGAGGCAAGCTTTTCCGGACCCATCGGAGGACTGATGGGAGCCCGCTATCTCTCTCAGGAAATGGGTGTTGAGAACTGGGTCTGCTCTGATATGGGTGGGACGAGCTTTGATGTGGGCCTCATCAGAGGTGGTCAACCTGTCATTGAGCGCGAGGTCGTCATCAGCGGCAGGATCTACAACATTCCCACCCTCCAGATGGACACTATAGGCGCCGGCACCGGCATGTATGTCACCATAGATCCCATCACCAAGAGAATCAACATTGGCCCTGAGAGCAGCGGTGCAGAGCCCGGGCCCGTCTGCTACGAGATGGGCAACGAGACCCCGACCGTAATGGACTGCGTACTCATAATGGGCATACTGAATCCCGACAACTACCTCGGAGGCAAGAAGAAGCTTAACAAACAGAAGGCCTTCATGGCAGTCAAGGAGAAGTGTTCGGACCTTCTCGGTGTCGATCCATACTACTTCGCCGATGGGGTGTACAAGCTGATCAACAGTAGAATGAAGGAGCACATCAGATCGGTGCTCTACGCGAGGGGCTTCTCCCCAGCGGCCTTCGATTTGCTGTGTTACGGTGGGGCTGGACCGATGCATGTCGCTGGCTATACCGAAGGCCTGCCGTTCCGTAGGGTGGCTACCATGCCGTGGGCCGCCGGATTCTCCTCCTTTGGCTGTGCTGCTGAAGACATCAGCCATCGCTATCAGAAGTCAGTCCCCGTTCTCATCCCGTACGAGGCCGACGATGCCTATAAGCTGATGATGGGACAAATGATGCTAAATGCTGGCTGGGAAGAACTGGAAAAACAGGCGGCTGCCGATTTCCGTGCTGAGGGGCTGCCTTGGGAACAGGCTAAGGTGCAGCAGATCGCCTACGTGCGCTATCGCGGACAGATGGAAGACCTGGAGGTGATATCTCCTCTATCGCGCATCAACAGTCCCGAAGACATGGACAAGCTGCTCGGAGCATTTGAGAGTCTCTATGAAAAGGTTTATGCCGGTGTGGCTAAACACGAGCGAGCAGGTTTCCAGATCATGGAATTGGGCATTACGGCTAAGGTTCCCAAGGTCAAGCCTAAGCTGATGAAGCGGCCGCTGGAGGGTAGGAAGCCGCCTCGGGAGGCTCTAAAGGATCATAGAGACGTGTACTACAACGGTGTACGGAGTAAGGCCGCTATATATGACATGGATCGCTTGAGACCGGGAAACGAGATCGAGGGAATCGCCGTAATAGAGGCCCCTGCTACCACCCTCTTCCTGCCCCCAGGAAGACGCATCAGGATGGACGAGTGGACATTGATATGGCTTACGTAGCACTTGCTGCAACAGAGAGGTTCGCTATAGGAGGTCAATATGACTAAGCGCAAGGGAATAGGAGATGGCAGGAGAACCCTCAAGCAAATGCTTGAGGACAATAGGAGACTTCTAAAGGAGACAGGTTGTTATGCTGGCATAACTCAGCCTCATGTCTTGAGGGATGACCCGGTGAAGGCAGAGCTCTTCCATTCGCGCATGATGTCTTCCCTCATAGCTGGCCGCGAGACCTGCAAGATGGTCTCTGGGTCGCCGTATGTTCGCGAGGTGGCGGAGCTCTGTATGGGCCTGTATACGCCCGAAGGTGACAGTGTGGTGCAGTCTACCGGAATCCAGGTGCATGTCAGCCTGATGGGAGACAACATCACCTGGATGATTGAGAACAACTACGAGGAAGACGTGGGGATCAGTGACGGCGACTTGTTCCTGGCCAATGATCCGGTGATAGCCGGAATCCATGCCCCAGACCTCTACGATATGTTGCCTGTCTTCTGGGAGGGAGAGCTTGTCGCCTGGGTCTGCACCGTCATCATGGAGATGGATGTGGGGGCAGTCAGTCCGGGTTGCATGCCGACGACTGCTGTGGAGCGTGGCTCGGATGGCCTCAAGTTCTGCTGCGAGAAGATAGGAAGCAATGACAGAATAAGGCGCGACTTTGAGATCAAGATAGAGATCAGTCTTGATCTTGCTGACCTCTTCCTGCTGGATCGCAAGGGCGCTGTTGCCGCCAATATCCGGATCCGTGAGGAAATCAAGAACATCATAGGTGAATTCGGCCCCGACTACTTCAAGCAGGCTATCAGAGAGCTCATAGAGGAAGAGAGACGTAACCAGATCGCCCGCATCAAACAGCGTACGGTGCCTGGACGGTTCCGCGATGTCGTGCCCTTCGAAATATATATGGCGGAGACGCCGACATCCTGGCTGCCTGCCAAGAAGGATGTGATACGGCTGATCCCCATACAGATGGACATCCTGCCGGAAGGACGCCTGGTGCTGGACTTCGATGGGATTGGTGAGTGGGGCTGGCATTCCTTCAATCCCACTCCGAAGGGTCTGTACGGTGCGTTGTCTATATCCGTTGTCCAGACCTTTTCCTATGATGGGCGGGCAAACCTGGGGTCACTCCTCCCCTGTGAGATGAAGATGGCACCTGTGGACTCGCTGTTCAATCCCAGCCAGATCAAGAAGATGGCTACAGCTAATCCGTGGCCGGCGGCCATAGACGTGTTCAGCCTTTGGGTTGGCATGCTGGGCACCGCCTTCTACATGCGCGGGTTTAGAGAGGAGGTATTCAACAAGGTATCTGGCGCAGGCTGGCAACTGGCTGGCTTCGATCAGTACGGAGCGAAGCGGCCCATGATGATGGGCAATACCGGCACCTTTGGCTGCGGTGCCAGCGGCTGCTTCGATGGAGTGGATACCGGTGCCTGGATCGCCACTATGGAGACAGACACGGGCAACTGGGAGGTATACCAGTTGTTCCTCCCCGAGATATTCATGTCCAGGATGCTGGAACCCTATTCCGTCGGCTATGGCAGATATCGCTCCGGTCTTTCCATGCCCACGATGGATATGTTGCACAGGCTTACTGTGGGCATCGGCAGTGGTGCTATTGGCTGCGCCCATGACCGGATCATACCGAACCTGGGCCTCTTTGGTGGCTATCCAGGGGGAAAGCGCAACACGTTCCTCGTCCGCTACCATAATTTCCAGGATCTGGTGTCGAAGAGGCTCCCGCTGATCCACGAGATAGGTGACCCACGGGAATTCAAAAACTACAAGTATGGCGATGTGATGTACTTCAACTACATGCCGCCAACTATCGAGGTCAAGGACAAGGACCTTCTGGTTGTTGATAACACTAGTCCCGGTGGACTCGGGGATCCCGTAGAGAGGGACCCGGCGTTACAGAAAGCGGACCTGGACAATGGCTTGACGAACCTCGATATCACGAGAAGGATCTACTGCATTGAGGCCAGCTATGACGGCAAGGCCAAGGAATGGAAAATCGACGAGGAAGCGACGAAGAAGCTGCGTGAGGCCAAACGGAAGGAGCGCTTGTCGAGGGGAGTGCCAGTGGAAGAATGGTGGCAGAAGTCCCGTCAGCGTCTGCTGAAGAAGGACATAGACCCACTTCTCCTCGAGATGTACCGCAGCAGCATGAAGCTGAGTCAGAACTTCACAAGGGAGTTCAATGATTTCTGGGGTTTGCCCAATGATTTCGCTCTGTGAGGTGAAGAGATGGAATACAGCAAACAGGACTTGAAAGACCTTTATGACGGCAAGCTTCCCTGGGACAAGATCAAGGAGATCATTAGTCGCCCCAAGGACGATGACAGGTTTGACAAGTATGTAGAGATACTGCAGGAGCGCATGAAATGGCCCGATAGGATACTGTTACCGATCGGAGAGCATCTCTACATCGTTGAAAAGGGCGGAGAGCGGATTGTTAAGTGCGATTGCGGGCACGAATTCGGCGACTACAGGCGTAACTGGAAGCTGAGCGCTCTCATCTTCGTCAGGGATACCCGCGAGAAGCTGGAGGAGATATACCCCGGTATAAGGTGCCCTGACCCTAACCTTTGTGAAGTGCGAGAGTATTACTGTCCCGGGTGCGCCAGCCTGCTCAAGGTGGAGAGCGTACCTGTGGGCCACCCGATCATCTTTGACTTCCTTCCGGACATAGACGCTTTCTATCGCGACTGGCTGGGCAAGCCGCTCCCTGAAGAGAAGGAGTACACCGACAT
>CAYHAB010000072.1:0-2797 GCA_964354505.1 uncultured Thermodesulfobacteriota bacterium | reverse complement strand
GAAAAACGTGTATCAATATTCAACAAACTTAAGAGGTTATTGAAATTGTCAATGCCAAAATTATAATATTTAAAAAATCCTAAAAAACTCAGGGTTGCAACTAGTACAACAATTAAAATAGCCTTTTTTCTTCCTTTATTTTCTCTCGGCGAAAATCGACAAATATGAAATAATCAGAATCAGATAAATTTCTAAAAATATTTTCCGTTAATCCTTCTAGGGAGTGGACTTCCTCGGCTAAATAAACAACAAAATCTCTGGACTCGAAGTGTTCACGAATCTTGGTGCCAATAAATTTTTCGGAATCATTCCTCTGACCACAACTAATAAAAACTTTCGCTGCCATTTGGCTTTAATCCTTTAGTGTGGAACTTGGGAGGCGTCGTTTACTAGATTTTACTATACCCCCAACGTCCGCTGCCAGGCTGTTTTCAGCTTATAGATATCCCCCTGGATGATCTTTTGCCCCTTGAGGCCTATGACGATGAATGCTTTCCCCTTGGTCACCTTGCCGATCTCGCCTATAAGGACCCCCCTCATAGCGGAGAGGAAGGCCTTCTGTTTGGCAGGATGGATTGTCACCACGAACCTGCTCTGCGATTCAGAAAAGAGAAGGTAGTCATCCCTTGTTATCCCCTCAACAGGGACCTTCCTGAGGTCCACCTCCATCCCGAATCCGCCGGCAAAGGCGCTCTCAGCCAGGGCGATGCCCAACCCCCCGTCAGAGCAGTCATGGCACGAGGCAAGCAGACCCTTCATGATGGCCCTATGGAGTTTGTGATAGAGCTCCTTGGCCTGAGCGGCCATGACCTGCGGCACCTGATTGCCGATATACCCGTGCATGGCGAGGTATTCCGATCCGCCCAGTTCGGCATAGGTCTGCCCCACGATATAGACGAGATCCCCGGCTGCCTTGACGTCCATGGTCACGGCCTTGCGCACGTCGTCTATCCTTCCTAAGACCGAGAAGAGGACCGTCGGAGGGACGGAGATCTTCACTGCACCGGCCATAAAGTCGTTCTTCATGCTGTCTTTGCCCGATATGCAGGGGACTTTATAGGCAATGGTGTAGTCATACAGGGCCTTGTTTGCCCGCACGAGCTGGGCGAGCTTGTACTCACCGTCAGGGGTCTTTGACGACTGCACCGGATCGGGCCAGCAGAAGTTGTCCAGCCCTACCATCCTGTCCGGGTCCCCCCCCACGGCCACGTTGTTCCTGACGGCCTCATCGATGGCGCACGCCATCATTGGGTAGGTGTCGATGTCGCTGTAGCGGGGGCATATCCCGCTGGAGACCACCACTCCCTTTAAAGAGTCCAGCAAGGGACGTATTATGGCGGCATCACCGGGGCCGTCCGCGTTCTCACCGACCAAGGGCTTTACAGTGCTCCCCCCCTGGACTTCGTGATCGTACTGCCTAATCACCGCTTCCTTGCTGCAGATGTTGAGTCTGGAGAGCATCCCCGCGAGGGTTCTGGTCATATCCTGGGGAGGCGGGAAATCGGGCTCGGGGTTTTTGGGACGCTGCCAGCGGGCCACGAGGTCCATGCGCGGAACGCCGTCGTGGGAAAACGCCATGTCCAAATAGGCAACGGTCTCGCCGTGCCAGAGGCAGTGCATCACCCGGCTATTTGTGAAGCGTCCAATCTCCGTGGCCTCCACCCCCATCTTTGCGGCGAGTTCGAGAAACTCTGCTATCTTATTCGGTGCCACTGCTACGGTCATCCGCTCCTGGGATTCGGACAGGAAGATCTCCCAGGGGTCGAGGCCGGGATACTTGAGGGGGGCGCGCTCGAGATGGATCTCGCACCCGCCGGGCTCTTTCGCCATCTCACCCACCGAGGAGGAGAGCCCCCCTGCCCCGTTATCGGTAATGGCCGTGTAGAGGCCGCGATCACGGGCAATGAGGAGGAAGTCGGTCATCCTCTTCTGGGTGATGGGGTCTCCTATCTGCACGGCGCTGGCAGGTGAGGCCTCGTGGAGCTCTTCCGAGGAAAAGGTGGCGCCGTGGATTCCGTCCTTGCCGATGCGCCCCCCCACCATGACAATCAAATCACCGGGATGGGCCTCTTTTTTATATGAGGGCTCACCATTGATGATCCGGGGCATGATGCCGCAGGTGCCGCAATAGACCAGGGGTTTGCCCACATACCGCTTGTCAAAGGCGATGCTCCCGTTCACGGTGGGGATCCCGCTCTTGTTCCCGCCGTGCTCCACCCCTTCCCTCACCCCCTCGAAGATCCGCTTGGGGTGCAATACCCGCGAGGGCAGGGGGCCGGACCAGTCAGGGGGGGCGAAGCAGAAGGTGTCCACATTAAAAATAAGCTTGGCCCCCTTGCCCGTGCCAAAGGGGTCCCGGTTGACCCCCACGATGCCGGTCAGGGCACCGCCGTAAGGATCGAGGGCAGAGGGGGTGTTGTGGGTCTCCACTTTGAAGCAGAGGCTCCACTCATCGTTGAAGGCCACCACCCCGGCGTTGTCAGTGAAGACCGAGAGGCATGGATCTGCCTTTCCCAGCGAACGCCTGATAACCTCGGTTGCCCCTTTGATGTAGGTGTCGAAGAGCCCGTCGATCACCTCCTCTGTGCCGTCCTCATCTATGGAGGTGATGCGGGCCTGGAAGATCTTGTGCTTGCAGTGTTCGGACCAGGTCTGGGCAACGGCCTCCAACTCCACATCGGTGATCTGCTCCTTGATGCCGATCTCCCTCCTCTCCGTTTTGACCGCTTCATCCCTGAGGTAGCGCTGGATGGCCTTCATCTCCTCCAGGCTCAAGGCCAGCAGCCGATTCCTGCTG
>CAYHAB010000071.1:0-6118 GCA_964354505.1 uncultured Thermodesulfobacteriota bacterium | reverse complement strand
GCAGGATGCGGGATGAGGGGCGTTTTATAGGAGGGGGCGAAATCACCAGGCCGCCCCGGCTCGTTATCGGGGCTGTTGAAAATCCCTTTGCCCCCCCCCTCGAGATCAGGGCCCCCAGGCTGGCCAAGAAGGCAGTTGCCGGGGCGGAATTCATCCAGACCCAGTGCGTCTATAACCTGGACCGCTTCGAGCAGTGGATGCGGGAGGTGGTCGAGAGGGGGCTTAACGAGCGGGTCTCCATACTGGCCGGCGTGACCCC
This sequence comes from uncultured Thermodesulfobacteriota bacterium, assembly GCA_964354505.1. GTDB lineage: Bacteria > Desulfobacterota > B13-G15 > B13-G15 > RBG-16-54-18 > RBG-13-52-11. Next base: position 5,859 of record CAYHAB010000071.1, on the reverse strand, counting down.
CCTTAAGTCGGCAGGGATGGCCCAGTACATGAAGACCATGGTTCCCGGCATGGACGTCCCCGATGCCCTCCTCGCGAGGCTCAACGGTGTCCCCAAGGAGAGGCAGGGGGGGGAGGGGATCAAGATGTGTATCGAGTCCATCGAGCGGATAAAGGCGATACCCGGTGTGAGGGGGGTGCACATCATGGCCATCGGGTGGGAAGAGAAGGTGCGGGAGATAGCAGCGGGGGCCGGGCTCCTTCCGAGGCCGCGCGTTTCTTAAAGGATAGCGCGACGTGTTCAGGTGGTGATGACGGCAATGCCCCCCGGTGATCGATGCCGTCTTTGAGGAACCGCAGGGATTGAGATACGTAAGGCGCGGGAGTACAATTGTCCGGTGCATGAGCTTGCCGTAGCCCAGAGCCTCGTTGAGATCGTAGAACAGGAGGCCCGCCCCTATGGCGGGGCGCGGGTAACACGGATCTGGCTGCGGATCGGAAGGCTGAGCGCGGTGGTGCCGGACGCCCTGCGGTTTGCCTTCGATGTCATAACCCGCGGGGGTATCGCCGAGGGGGCCCTGCTGGAGATCGAGGAGGTGCCGTTGCGGATCCGGTGCCACCAATGCAGGGAGGTTTTTGTGGCGGAAGACCCCTTCATGATCTGTCCCCGCTGTGAGGGAGTTGATGTGGAGATGGTTTCGGGGAGGGAGCTGGAGATCAGGAGTATGGAGATAGACGATGGAGATAAAGCTGATTAAGGACATCCTTGCGGCGAACGAGGTAATCGCCGCGCAAAACAGGGAGGCCTTCACCCGGCACGGGGTCTATGTAGTCAACCTGATGGGGAGCCCCGGCGCGGGGAAGACCACGCTTCTGGAGAGGACGATAGAGCGCCTCAAAGGGAACAGGCGCATGGCGGTGATCGAAGGGGATATTGCTACCTCACACGATGCGGAGAGGATCGCTGCCCACGCCGTCCCCGTCGTGCAGATAAACACCGGGGGTGAATGCCATCTCGACGGGAACATGGTGCGGGGGGGGCTTGGGCAACTGGACCTTGCGGGGGTAGAGCTTCTCGTGGTGGAGAACGTCGGGAACCTGGTGTGCCCTGCCGAGTTCAATATCGGCGAGGACGCAAAGGTGATGATCTGCTCCGTGACCGAGGGGGATGACAAGCCCTTGAAATACCCCCTCATGTTTCAGGTCTCCGCCGTCCTGCTGCTGAATAAGATCGACCTCCTCCCCCATCTGGACTTCGACCTCGAGCGGTTCCGGGGAGATACCCGCAAGGTGAACCCCCGGCTTGCGATCATCCCCCTCTCCTGCAGGACGGGCGAGGGGCTCGATAGCTGGATTAGATGGCTTAAAGAGAGGTCCGGCCAAGAGGGGGCGTGATGGAAAAGGTCAGGGCGATGGTGCGGATAGAGGGGATCGTCCAGGGCGTGGGGTTTCGGCCCTTCGTCTATGCCCTCGCCCTGCGGCATGGGCTTACGGGGTGGGTCCTCAACGATGAGCAGGGGGTTCAGATAGAGGTAGAGGGGGACGAGGGGCAGGTGGCCTCTTTCCTCTCCGAACTCTCCTTGCCTCCCCCGCTTGCCGTCGTGGAGGGGACCCGGGTCACCTATGGCACACCTGCCGGCTATAAGGATTTTGCAATACGCCGGAGCAGGGGGGGAAAAGAACGCCTTGCCCTTATCTCGCCCGATATGACCACCTGCGAGGATTGCCGGCGGGAGCTCTTCGACCCCCGGGACCGGCGCTTTCGCTACCCCTTTATCAACTGCACCAATTGCGGGCCCCGCTTCACCATCATTACGGACATCCCCTATGACCGGCCAAAGACCACCATGGCCTCCTTCAGTATGTGCCCGCTCTGCAGCAGGGAGTATCATAACCCCGATGATCGCCGCTTCCACGCCCAACCCAACGCCTGTCCTGCATGCGGCCCCACGGTAGAGCTGCGCGACAAGACCGGGGGGGAGGTCCTGGGCGCGGATCCTATCGGAGAAACCCTCATCCTCCTTAAGGCGGGGAAGATCGTGGCCATCAAGGGGCTTGGGGGATTTCACCTCGCCTGTGACGCCGCCCAGGAGGCGGCCGTCTCGCTCCTCAGGGGGAGAAAATACCGGGAGGACAAACCCTTTGCCCTCATGTGCCGGGACCTTACGGCCATCGAGGGGATCTGCGACGTGGATGATGCCGCACGGGAGCTGCTCACGGGGAGAGAGCGCCCCATAGTCATCCTGCCGCGCAGGGCCCCTGCCCCAGGGGCCGCATCCGTTGCCTCCTCTGTCGCCCCCGGCCAGGGGACCCTGGGGGTGATGCTCCCCTATACACCCCTGCATCATCTGCTCCTTTCCGACGGGCTCACATGCCTTGTCATGACGAGCGGCAACAGGAGCGATGAGCCCATCGCCTATTGCGACGCCGAGGCCATGGAGCGACTTGGCGGCATCGCTGATTTCTTTCTCGTGCACAATCGAGAGATCCACACCAGGTGTGATGATTCGGTGGTGAAACCATTCAGGGGGGAGGCGACCTTCATGAGGCGTGCCAGGGGGTTTGTCCCCCTTCCTCTACGATGGAAGCGGCCTTTGAAGCGGGAGGGGCGGAGCGTGCTTGCCTGCGGGGCCGAGGGGAAGAACACCTTTTGCCTCACCAAGGGGGGGTATGCCTTCCTGAGCCACCACATAGGGGACCTGGAGAACTTCGAGACCATGCAGTCCTTTGAACAAGGGATAGAGCTCATCAAGCGCCTCTTTCAGATAGGGCCTGAGGCCGTTTGTCATGACCTGCACCCTGATTATCTCTCCACCCGCTATGCCCAGGCGCTTGACATACCAAAGATCGGCGTGCAGCATCACTTTGCCCATGCCTTAAGCTGCATGGCCGAACATGCGCTAGAAGGGCCTGCCCTGGCCGTGGTGATGGACGGGTCGGGGTATGGAGAGGACGGCACCGTGTGGGGGGGTGAGTTCCTCGAGGTGACGGCGAGGGCGTACACCCGCCTCGGGCACCTGCGCCCTATACCCCTGCCGGGTGGCGACAGGGCTGCCAGGGAGCCGTGGAGGATGGCGGCGGCATATCTCGAGCGGCTCTACGGGCGTGCCGAAGGGGTGGATATCCCCTTTGTCAGGGGGCTTGATTTTGCCAAGTGGACCCTACTCAGGGAGGCGGGGCAGGCCGGCATCAACGCGCCCCTCTGTTCCAGTACCGGGAGGCTCTTTGACGCCGTGAGCGCCCTCATCGGGGTGAGGGGTAGGATCAACTACGAAGGCCAGGCCGCCATAGAGCTTGAACAGATGGCCAGCGGCGGGGAGCAAGGGGAGTATCCTTTTGAGATCGCAGAGGAGGAAGGATCCTTCATCCTCAACCCCGACACCATGGTCGCGGCCATCGTAGAAGAGGTCAAAAAGGGCGCGGAGCATTCGATCATCGCGGCCCGCTTTCACAATGCAATGGCCAGGGGCATCGCCCGGATGGCGGCACAGATGAGGGAGGCGACGGGGGTGTCGGATATCGTCTTGAGCGGCGGGGTCTTCCAGAACCACCTCCTCTTGGGGAGGACCTGGGATCTGCTCGCGGGAGGAGATTTTAAGGTATACATTCATCACCAGGTCCCTGCCAACGATGGCGGGATTGCGCTCGGCCAGGCCTACCACGCCGTCTGCCTCTTGGACCCGGAGGGCTGATCATGTGCCTCGGCATTCCAGGCAAGATCATCTCCAGGGCGGCGAATGACCTCGCCGAGGTGGACTTCACCGGCATCAGGAGGGAGGTGAGCCTCGTCTTGTGTCCGGAGGTTGAGGTCGGCGACTATGTCCTCGTCCATGCGGGCTTCGCCATCCAGAGGCTGGAACACGAGGAGGCCCTGGAGACCTTAAAGCTCTTTAGCGAGTTACTGGAGGGCTATAGTGAATCATCACGCGAGGGGGAATGAGGGGAAGCTCGCCTTCCTCCTCCTGAGGGAGATCGCGGGCCTTGCCGATTGTCCGCTTCGCCTCATGGAGGTGTGCGGCACCCATACCATTGCCATCTTCCGTTCCGGGATCAGGTCCCTTCTCCCCGGCGCGATAGAGCTCATATCCGGGCCGGGCTGCCCGGTCTGCGTCACACCGCAAGGGGAGATCGACCAAGCCATCGCCTTATCGAGGCGGGAGGATGTGATCCTCGCGACCTTCGGGGACCTCATGCGGGTTCCGGGAAGCGGCTCTTCCCTCCAACAGGAGCGTGCCACAGGGAGGGCAATCCGGGTGGTCTTCTCCCCCCTGGACGCCGTCATAATGGCCGAGGAGAATCCCGACAAGGCCGTCTGCTTCTTCGCCGTGGGATTTGAGACCACCTCCCCTGCCATCGCCGCATCCGTTCAGGAGGCAAAAAAAAGAGGCCTTTCCAATTTTTATCTCCTTTCCTCCCAGAGGCTCATCCCCCCGGCTATACGGGGCTTGCTCTCGGACAAGAGGGCCACGATAGACGGGTTCATCCTCCCGGGGCATGTGAGCGTGATTATCGGGAAGGCCCCGTACCTCTTTATCTCCGGAGAATTCGGCATCCCCGGGGTCATCACCGGATTCGAGCCCCTCGACATCCTCGAGGGAATATACATGCTCCTGCGCCAGAAAAAGGAGGGGCGGACGGCAATAGAGATCCAGTATAGCCGTGCGGTCAGGGAGGAAGGGAACCAGCGGGCCATTGCAATCATGGAAGAGGTGTTTATCCCCGCCGATGCCCGGTGGCGTGGGTTGGGGATCATACCGGAAAGCGGCCTCATGCTGCGGGAGGAGTTCTCCAGGGCGGATGCAGCGAAGACCTTTGACCTCCCGTACGCGGACACGGGGGACCCCCCGGGCTGTCTCTGCGGAGAGGTGCTCCAGGGGCTTCGGCGCCCCCCTGATTGTTCCCTCTTCGGCACGAGGTGCACACCGGAGGACCCGGTAGGGGCATGCATGGTCTCCACTGAGGGGAGCTGCGCCGCCTACTATAAATACGGGGGACGCCATGAAGGATAAAAGGATCATCCTCGCCCACGGGGCAGGGGGCAAGCTGGGGCATGACCTCGTGCAGGAGATCTTTTTGCCTTTTTTCGCAAACGATCACCTGCGCGCCCTCGACGACAGCGCTGTCCTCCCCGCCCAGGCGGACAGGATCGCCTTTACCACCGATTCCTACGTGGTCAAGCCCCTCTTTTTCCCCGGCGGGGACATCGGGAGGCTCGCCATCTGCGGGACGGTGAATGACCTCGCCATGGCAGGGGCAAGGCCCCTGGGGCTTTCGGCCTCCTTCATCCTGGAGGAAGGCCTTTCTCTCGCAGACCTCGAGCGGGTCCTCTCTTCGATGAGAGAGGCCGCGGCCGAGGCCGGGGTCCAGGTGGTGGCGGGGGATACCAAGGTCGTTGAACATGGTGCGGCTGAAGGGCTCTACATCACCACTGCGGGGCTCGGCATCATCCCCGAGGGGGTTGTCATCGGGAGCGCACAGGCGCGGCCCGGAGATGCGGTTGTCGTCAGCGGCCCCCTCGGCGACCATGAGGTCGCGGTCCTCATGGCCCGCGGGGAGTTCTCCCTGCAGGGGGGGGTCGAGAGCGATTGCGCGCCCCTCAACGGGCTGGTGGGGGCTATGTTAGAGGCGTGCCGCGCAATCCATTGCCTGAGGGACCCCACGCGGGGGGGCATCGCCACTGTCCTTTGGGAGATCGCCACTGCCGCACGGGTGGGGGTCGTGATCGAGGAGGGGCAGGTTCCTATCAGGGCAGAGGTCAGGGCGGTCTGTGACCTGCTCGGGTTTGATCCCTATTATCTGGCCAATGAGGGGCGGCTTGTGGCCTTTGTGCCGGAAGGGGAGGCCGCAGGGGTTATCAGGGCGATGCGGGCGCACCCCTTGG
>CAYHAB010000070.1:0-6923 GCA_964354505.1 uncultured Thermodesulfobacteriota bacterium | reverse complement strand
CGATATCATTTTTTCTTTGCTCATCGCATTCTTCTCACGTTAAAAACCGCTCAGCTCCATGAAGAGGAAGCTGTCCATAATCTCGTCCCGGAAGAGCTCCATCACCCGATTTCTCACCTCGAAGAACTGATCGCTCTCGGTTACCTTATAGTCCCGAGGTCGGGGGAGGTTGGTTTCGATTACCTCCACTACTCGGGCGGGTCTCTTGCTGAAGACCACCACCTTGTCGGCCAGGTAGACCGCCTCATGGATGTTGTGAGATATGAAGAGGACGGTCACCCCGGTCTTTTCCCAGACCTCCATGATCTTGTCGTGCATGTAGAGGGTTGTCTGGAAGTCAAGGGAGCTGAAGGGTTCGTCCAAGAGGAGGATATCCGGCTCATAGATGAGGGCCCTGAGGATGCCGAGCATCTGCTGCTGGCCACCGGAGAGCTCGTAGGGGTAGGCGTCCTCCCGCACGCTCATATCGAGCCGCCAAAGAAACTCATCCACCTTCTTCCTCCGCTCCCGCCGCGGGACCCCGTCAAGCTCCAAAGGGACCATGAGGTTGCCGAGGCATGTGCGCCAGGGATAGAGGGACTCACGGTAGTTCTGGAAGACATACCCGATCTTGGCCTCCTTGATGGTCTTGCCACCGATGAGGATTCTCCCATAGTCCATGTCCTCGAGGTCGGAGAGCATACGGAAGAAGGTGCTCTTTCCGCAGCCGTTGGGGCCCACGATAGTGACGAACTCCCCCTGCTTGGCGGTGAAAGAGATGTTATCGAGCACCCGCAGGCCCCCGCTCCCCATACGGGGGTCAGGGGCCGTGTCGTAGTGCTTGCTTACGCCGCGAACGTAGAGAAATGGACGTTCCTGAGCCATGTTATTCGTAGTAGAGCGTGGTGGTGTCGATCTTCTTTTGATACGCCCCCTCTTTATAGAGGACATCAAAATAGAGCTGGGGGGCCTTTTTATCCAGCTCCTTTATCTTGATCCACTTCTCGAAGGGGATCTGGGCGGCCACCGGCGGCGGAAGCTGGGTGTATTTCGCCAGGTATCCCCTGGATTCCTGCTCATTGGTCTTGATGTAGTCCGCGCCCATCTCGATGGCGGCCTTGACCTTCGCGGCCAGCTGAGGTTTCTCCTGCAGGAACTTGGCAGAGAAGGAGAATGCGCCTCCTACAATACCCTTTTTCAATCCGAGCAGCGTGCAGGGGCTCTTCATGAGATACTTGCCGACGCCTTGCGAGACGGCCATCATCCCCATGGGCTCCGGGCTAAAAAAGGCGTCAATCTGGCCGGCTGCCAGGGCCTGGACCATGGTGGGGGGGGGTATTTCGATAAAGGTAACTTTTGTGACATCCAGCTGGGTGCGGATGACCGCCTTGGCCAGGGCCACAGAGGTGGCGCCGGGGAAGGTCCCCACCTTTTTCCCCTTGAGGTCCTTCAGGCTCTTGAAGGTTGAGTCCTTCTTGACAACTACCACCATTGTGTTGTCCACAGTGGAATCGGCCGCGTAGACGAGAAAGATCTTGAACTTATCCGGCGCACCCTGCGCGGCAAACCAGTGCCCGGTGATGGCGCTCATACAGTTGGCATCGATCCTGCCGGCTATCAGGGCGTCGATGATATCTGTCCCCGACTGGAAGGGGACCAACTCCACATCCAGCCCCTGCTGGGTGAAAAACCCCTTTTCCACCGCCACATAGGTGGGAAGGCTCGGGACCACGAGGAGATGGCCTATCTTTACCTTCTCCGCACTCAATGCCTGTCCTGCCGTTACCAAAAGAAAAACCATCAGCATAATTGATAAAAGTTTCTTCATTTTAACCTCCTTCATTAATTTAATGTTTAATAATTTTTTATTTCTCGTAGTACAGCTTCATGGTGTCGACTCGCACCTGATAGGCTCCTTCTTTGTACAGGAGATCGAAGTAGTCCTGCCCCGCCTGTTTGTCGAACTCGCTGAGTTTGATAAAGTGATCAAAGGGGATGGACATGGCGACGGCATCGGGAAGACCCGTGTACTTGGCCAGATAGGGGCGGGCCTCCTTTTCATTGGTCCTGATGTAGTCGACGGCCTTTTCGAAGATAGCCTTGAGCTGCTTGGCCTGATCGGGGTTCTTCTGCAGGAAATTGGCCGAGAAGGCAAAGGCCGCCCCGGGCACTCCCTTGTCCAACTTTTTCAAGAGGGTCAGGGGGCTTTTTACGAGATACCTCCCCACCCCCTGCGAGACCGCTATCATCCCGGAGGGCTCCGGTGCGAAGAAGGCGTCGATCTGATCGGCAGCCAGGGCGGAGATGAGGTTGGGAGGCGGTAGCTCCGTGAATATCACCTTCGTGACGTCTGTCTGGGTACGGACGACTGCCTTGGCCAGGGCCACCGAGGTGGCGCCGGGGTATGTTCCCACCTTTTTCCCCTTCAGCCCTTTGATGTCTTGTATAGGGGAATCCTTCTTGACCACCACCGAAAATGAATTGTCTTCTTTCCTCGATTTGGTCCCGTACAGGAGAAACATCTTGAACCGGTCCGGCGCCGACTGAGCGGGGAACCAGAACGCGGTGGTACTGCTGCAGCCGACGATGTCGATGCGCCCCGCCATCAGGGCGTCCATGATGGCCGTACCTGAATCAAAGGGGATCAGCTCCGCCTTTATTCCCGCCTGTTCAAAAAATCCCTTTTCCTGCGCCACGTAGGTGGGGAGGCTCATGACGATGCGCAGATGACCGATCTTCACCACATCTTGGGCCGCCAAGCCCCCTGCGGTTGCTCCCAGCAGAAAGATCATCATACATACTGTTATCAATAGCTTCTTCATAACCAATCACTCCTTCTTTCTTTTATGTTATAAGGTTGTTAACAACTTTGCACCAGCGCAATTCTTAAGATTCTGCTCCTATCTCCCGGCCCAGTGGATCACCTTGTCCTGTAACTTGACAAACCCCTGGTTGCTAAAGTAACCGATGAGCCCGGCCAAGACGATGAAGGCGTACATATCGGGTATCTGGTAGGTCATGTGTGCATTGTAAATCAAATACCCCAGCCCCCTTGTGGTCCCGATGAACATCTCCAGGACCACGACGATGATGAGGCTCAGCGAGAGGGCGAGCCGAAGCCCCGCGGCTATCTGGGGGAGGGCCTCAGGCAGGACGACCTTGGTCATGATGTAGGACTCCGATGCCTTCATCGTCTCTGCCACCATCTTGCGGGTGCGGCTGCCTCCATGGACCCCATAGGTGGTGTTGACCAGGATGAGCAGCGCACAGCCGAAGACCACCAGGGCGATCTTTGATCCATCCCCGAGGCCGAAGGCGAGCATAAAGAGGGGGAACACGGCGGTGGCGGGGAAGGAGCGGAAGAAGTCGATGATGAACTCCACCGACTCATAGATCTTCTCCCAATAGCCGAGGACGATGCCGAGGGGCACCCCAATGCCTGCCGCCAAAAAATATCCCGCCATCATGCGGTAAAAGGTCTTCCAAAGGTGTTCGTACGTCTCCGCCTTCCAGAGCAGTTTACCGAGATGTTCCCCCACCTTCATCGGAGAGGGGAGAAAGAAGGGGTCTACCATCTTGGTGGCGGTGACAACAAGCCAGACAATGAGGAGGACAAGGGGCCCAATCCACTTCTTGTGGTCTCCCAGGAACTCCCAGTACTTTTTCAGACCCTCCTCGACCGTCTTTAACTCCCGCTTGGCCACCTTCCCGGTGCGGGATCGGGGCAGGCTGTCCCGAAATTCTATGGCCTTAGGGAGCTTAAAGCCGGCGAGCCGCTCGCGGCAGAACCGCATTAACTCCCGCCTGGAAACCTCCTCACCTATCTTGGGGACGACCACCGCCTTCAATGCCTGTCCACGTTCCGCGTCAGGCATGCCTACCACCGCTACCTCTGCCACCTTGTCGTGGGCGATGAGGACATTTTCCAGCTCCGAGGGGTAGACATTCATCCCGCCGGTGATGATCATGTCATCGGCCCGTCCCAGGATATAGATATAGCCGTCTTTGTCGAACCTCCCCAAATCGCCCGTGTAATACCACCCGTCCTTGATCTTCTGCGCGGTGGCCTTGGGGTTTTTGAAATACCCCTTCATGATCTGGGGGCCGCGGACAATCACCTCGCCGACTTCGCCGGTGGGGAGCTCTTTGCCGTCTTTGTCTATGATCTTGATCTCGACCCTGGGGGCGATGCAGCCGGCGCTGGCCATCTTGCGGGGGGCATCGTCATAGTGGGTGAGGGTGAGGAGGGGAGAGGTCTCGGTCGCGCCGTATCCCTGCAGTGCCCGGCAGTGGGGGTATTCTTCCACCCACTCCTCCATGAGTTCTTCGGCGACTACCGTCCCCATCATGGCGACGAACCGGAGGCTGCTCAGGTCATACCGGTCACGGCTCGGGAGGTTGAGGATCATCTGAAAGATGGGGGGGACGGCGTGGAAGTAGTCGATCTTGTTCCGCTGTATCTCTTCCAGGATTTTTTTGGGCCTGATCTCGTCGATGATGACGAGCGTGTGTCCTATGTCCACGAGGATGTTGAGGACGACCGGCCCCGAGATGTGAGACATGGGAAGCACAGCCCCCTGCATGTCCTGCTCTTTTAAGGGCTGCCTGGCCTTCATGGATTCGGGGAAATAAGTAAGGTGATCGTAGGTGAGGATCACCCCCTTTGGCTTCCCTGTGGTTCCCGAGGTATAGAGGTAAAGGGCTTCGTCCTCCTCGCGCAGGGGGATATCCGGCTCCTGGACGTCCCCCTTTTTTACAATCCGCTCATAATGGTACAAGCCGTCATCATCACCTTTTCCCTTTTTGTCTTCTCCCAGGAGGACCACGTATTGGAGCTGCTTCTTTTCTCGCAGCATCCGCAGGGCAAAGGTCTTCTGCTTGGCATGGGTGATGAGGACCTTTGCCTCCGTCTCATCGAAGATGGGGGCCATCTCCGCTGGGCTTAAGCGAAAGTCGAGGATCACCGCGATGACGCCGATCTTCATGAGGGCGAAGTAGACCACTGCGAACTCGGCGCAGTTGGGCATCAACATCACCGCCCGATCACCCTTTTTTACCCCTTGGGCAAGAAGCCAATTGGCGAACCTGTTAGCCTGGAGGTTGAGCTCGGAAAAGGTGAGCTGCACCTCGTTACAGATGACAGCTACTTTATCAGGCCGCTCACGGGCCTGCCGCTGCAGATATTTACCGACGATCATGGTCTTCTTTCACCTCAGTAAAAGCATTCGCCTCATCCAATCTCCCTTGGGAGAACGCCTCGATCAAATCGTGGACAAAATCCATCTCTGCCTCGGCCACCCGGATGTTGTGGGTCGTGATGATATATTCCCTTCTCATGGCTGCATCAGGCTTTAAGCCCTTTTTCTGGCGATCAAGCAAAAACTTCACCTTGCGCAGTTCCCTCAGCCGTTCTTTCAAAGTCTTTACCACATCCTGTGGATCGAGAAAGTTGAGAAAGTAGAGGGAGATATCGAGGTTCAGGGAGGGGCGATGCAGATACGTGATGTTCTTGAGGAGGAGTTCCTTGATTTCCTCCTGGCCCTTGGTGGTTAAGCTGTAGACATGTTTCTTCGGCCTCCTTCCGGAGACGGTGCTCCACTGGGTGACTACCCCCTCCTGTTCCAACTTCTTCAGCGTATAGTAAAGGGGGGTAGCGGAGACCTCAAAGAAGGGGCTTAACTCCCTCTCCAGGGTCTGTTTCAGGTCATAACCATGTGCAGGCCCTTTCATCAAGAGCCCCATAATCATTAATCGGAGGTCCATGGGATATCCATTTTTAAATATTTAAATTTAAATATACTAAATAAAAAAAAATGTCAAGGAGAAATTGTAATAAGATTCGCAAGACTTCCAATCCCCTCAATGACGACCTCGACCCTATCCCCCACTGCCATAGGGCCGATTCCTGCAGGGGTGCCGGTGGCGATGATATCCCCCGGATACAGGGTCATGATCCGGGATATGAAACTTACCAGTTGCCGCTGGTTAAAGATGAGATTGGAGGTGGAGGAAGATTGTTTTCGCTCCCCGTTGAGAAAGGTCTCCAGCAGGAGATTGCTGGGGTCTAGCTGTGTCTCGATCCAGGGGCCTACGGGGGCGAAGGTATCAAACCCCTTTGCCCTGGTCCACTGGCCATCCTTGCGTTGCAAATCACGGGCAGTCACGTCGTTAACGCACGTATACCCCATGATAAACTCATCGGCCTCTGCTTCCGAGACCCCCCGCGTCACCTTTCCGATCACAATCCCCAACTCCCCCTCATAATCCACCCGCTGGGACATGGGGGGATAGATGATATGCTCCAGATGTCCGATGACGGCAGAGCCCGGTTTTAAAAAGAGGAGGGGTTCATCGGGGAGTTTGCTTTTGAGCTCTTTGGCGTGGTCCTTATAGTTCAACCCTATGGCCACGATCTTGGAGGGGTGTGCCGGAGAGAGGAGCTTGATATCCTCGAGGGGGTAGCTCTGAGAGGTGACATCGAATGCCTTGAACATCGTTCCCACTGCCACCTGGATATGATCACCTTCCACAACCCCGAACCCTTCTTTTCCTTTGTGGAGAAACCTCGCTATCTTCATGGCGTTCCTCTGCTATGGATTATCGACAGGCTAGTGTATCGAATTAAAGGCCAGAGATCAACCGACCAAAAGGTTATCTTCGTGCCGGAGCTTCACCCGCTTATCCCTCTCTCTTCTGAGACCGTGTCGTAAGTACTTTTAGCACTAAATATTCCTTCTCCCCCAGTAAGGGGAGAAGGTGCTGCCCCGCACCTCTTTGCATAAATCAGAAAAGACGGGATGCCGCTCCCGCTCTTCAATATAGAGATAAGGATTACGGCCGAAGGTGGCCCTTTGGCCAGATCCCGAAGCGGGAAAGGCGGCAGGTGAGGGGTAGGAGAGGAATGAAGTCACTATATCTGGTAACTGGCGGGGCGGGTTTTATCG
>CAYHAB010000069.1:0-3981 GCA_964354505.1 uncultured Thermodesulfobacteriota bacterium | reverse complement strand
ACATGCACACCCTCGCTTGTGCTCCCTCCGGTACCCACTGACCACCCGTCCCCTGAGACCCTGCCCGATGCCGAGAGATTTATGTCCGTCGAGACGCCTTGCTCCTGAAACCGGAACCGGACCTTTACCTGCTCTGCGGGCTTGTCCATGCTTGCCACAAATGTCTGTATCTTGACCAGGGATTCGCTGGTGTCAACCACGATGAGGGAATTGGTCCGTGTGTCGACGGATGCCTTCCCTTCAGGAGAAAGGAGGGCCTCCACCAGGGGGAGGAGGTCGGCAGCGCTCCGGTAGTTGACCTTGATGACAGCCACCTCAGCAGCGAGGGAGCTGCCCGCCAGAACTGCCATGACGAGGACCACGACGCAAAAAACAATAAGAAATGACCTTTTGCCGTTTATGGTCATATTTATATGGTATACTGAAATTCTAGCGAATGCAACGGGGAGGGCAAGGGGTATGACCACTCCCCCCCCTGATTCAGGGCTTGACCAAAGAAGGGGTATTCTCTATAGTAATAGGGTGTTGATTCCATCCACGGTGAGGCAGCTATGAAGATAAAGGTAGAGCGGGATAAGCTTGTCAAGGCGCTGAAAGAGGTTGAGGGGATCGAAGTGACCCTGGAAAACGCCGAAGACGCTAAAGAGGCCCTCGATCTCATCTTGAAAAAGTCGCAGCTCTTCAAGGGTGGCGAGGGCAAGCAGGTGAAGGACATCATCGTGACCGCCACCCAGGAATACAAGACCTCGGCGGTGGAATACAATGTGGTATTTATGCTGGAGTTTGTCTTTGCGAGCGGCGTCTTCACAGACACCAAAATAGCCCTCATCAAAGAGGTACAGGATTTCTTTGCTCAATACTGAGGCGTGATGCCTGCGTCTCTTTCATCCCATCCCCAGCCAGAAAACCTTCGCGCAACCCGAAAGGCCCGAGAATGACAACCGTCCTCATCATCCTCGGATTGATCGCCGCGCTGATCGGTCTTATCGGCTGCATGGTGCCTGTCATCCCCGGCCCTCCCCTCAGCTATGCCTCCCTGTTTATTCTCTCTATCGCTAAAAAGTGGGAGCCTTTCAGCATGGCCTTTTTGATCGTCATGGGGGCATTGATGGTCGCCGTGCTCCTGCTGGACTACGTGTTTCCTGCCATTGGGGCAAAGCGATACGGCGCATCCAGGGCAGGGGTATGGCTTTCCATCATCGGTATGCTCGTAGGAGTCTTCTTCATCCCCCCCTGGGGGATGTTCATCGGCGCCTTTGCAGGGGCGCTGATCGGTGAGCTCGCCTTTGGCAAGGGGGGGCACAAGCGGGGGATGCGGGCCTTGCAGGCAGGCTGGGGCGTCTTTGTCGGAAACATGGCAAGCATCGGCCTTAAACTTGCCTTCTCCGGCGTCGTGGTCTTCTTTTATGTAAAAGAGATGTTTTGACCGACTGGCAGAGCTTGCCTTCTGATGCTGACCTGGAGCCTTACGATCGTACATACCCCCTTAAGTGATGAGACGCCTACCATGGCGTTGTGGATGATCCGAGTGGCGGAAGGGTTAAGGTGTCGGCCGCATTCCGGAAGATCACTTTTTCAACACCCTGTTAAGCTTTGACATATTCATCTCGATCTGCTAAACAAGATTCATTTATAACTTCATGCTCGTGAGCTTTTTAGACTGTGGACAGCAACGGCATAAAAATAGTCGGGGCAAGAGAGATAACCGTAGAACGGCGCAAGGTCAAGCGCGCCCGCATCATGGTGGATAAAGATCTACGGGTGCGCGTGACGCTCCCCCTCGATTTCTCGCAGGGGGAGATTGATGACCTGATCGCGCGAAAGTCGGTGTGGATTCAGAAACAATTGGCCTTTTTTAAGGGGAGGCGCAATGCTCGCATTCACGTGCGCCCAGATGAAATTCTGTACTTGGGGGAGGTCTATGCCTTCCGGCTGCTGCCGGGGCTGCGCCGGAACTTCGCAATCAACGCGACGGGGAAGACCATCTTCTCAGGTATAAATTTATTAACGGACGGCGTCCTTGACCGATGGTATCGGAAAGAGGCCAAGCGGGTCATCATGCAACGGTTGGCGCATTTCGCCGATATGCATAACCTTACCTACAACAGGGTGTTTATCCGGGATCAAAAGACGCTGTGGGGGAGTTGTTCGAGCGATAAGAATCTTTCTTTTAACTGGCGTCTCATCCAAACGCCGCTCGATATCATCGATTACATCGTGGCGCACGAATTGGCCCATACCGAGATCTTGAGGCATACGAAGGAGTTCTGGGCGAAGGTCGGGGGGCTTTACCCCCAGTACCGGCAGGCCCGGGCGTGGCTCAAGAACTTCCATCCGGATCAGTAAAACACCCCGTCGCAGGGGTGATCAATCGATGTGGTGGGAAAACAAAACCTCGGCGTAACTACCGTTGTCTTTATCAGTGTATGAGAGACGCATGGGGAGCGGGGTAATTTTCTGAGAGAGGTACTGAGATGTGGAAGAAAGAAGGAGATCGATACTTTCAATTAGGTGAGCAGAAGAGGATGGAGAGTCGCTTCGCCGAGGCCCTTAAGGGCTATCAGGATGCCCTGGCCCACTATCCGGAAGAGACAATTCCTCAACGCCTGCAGTGTCACCAGAAGATGGGGGACTGTCTGCGGATGATGGGGGACTTCAGCGCCGCCAAGGAAAGCTTTCTGCGTGCCCTCGCCTTGGGACAAAAGGAGGGGGATGAAGTGGATGCGGCCGATGCCCTGGTGGGGTTAGGCCTCAGCATGAGGGGGCTTGGTAAGGTAGAGGAGGCCCAAAAACACCTGGAACAGGCACGGGGCATCTACGAGGAATGGGAAGACGCCGAAGGGGAGGCCTACGCCCTGTGGGCCATGGGAGGGCTCTGGCGGATCGCCGGGGAGCTCCGCAGGGCCACGACCTTCTTCGAAGAGGCCCTCTCCCTCTCCGAAGGGCTGGAAGACCCAACAGGGATGGGCTACGCCTTGTGCGGCCTGGGAGGTGTCACCCGCATCATGGGCCATTACAGGGACTCCCTTTCCTATTATACCCGGGCCCACACTATGCTGACAGGGATCGAGGATGTCTTTGGGACCGCTTATTCCTTCTGCGGGATAGCAAATGCCCACCGTATGATCAATGACTTTGAGCGGGCCTTTGGCTACTTCGAGCGGGCGACTTCTCTCTACCGGGAGATCGGCGACCGCATCAGCTATGCCTACACCCTCTGGGGAGAAGGGACGGCCCTTAAGATGGTGGGAAAAGAAGAGGAGGCCTTGGAAGCCTTTCAGGCAGCCGAGACCATCTTTCAAGCAACGGGGGATCAGCGGGGGATGATCTATACCCTCCTGGGCAGGGGAGAACTCGCCCTCTTGCAGAGAAAGACAGCCGAGGCCGAAGGGATATTCAAAGAGGCCCTGGGGATCGCCGAGACCCACCCCTTTCGACTGGAGCGGTGCCACTGCCGCCTCCTGCAGCTCCTCCTGCGCCGGGAAGATGATAAGCATATTACCCTGGAGGAGGTGCGGAAGGAATACCGGCAGGCGGGGAGCGATTTTCCCCTGGGAGAGGTCTCGCTCCCCGTAAACCTCCCGTGAGGAACGTAAGGGACGTGAGGGGATGGGCGCCTGCCAGGCCGGCAGTCGGCGTTCAGCATAAAGCCCCCTCGGCGAATTTTTGTCCAGTTTTCACGATTGAAAGGTCAGAGGGAGGCAATACATATTAAAAATCCGGGCGCTGTTGGATGGTATCAGGAATCCCTCAGAGCTCATAGCTGGTTGCTGATGGCCACAGACAAAAATTAAGGCTTGCAAAAAAAATGCTTTTCAGGTAAATAATTTCACAATGTTCTCATGAAAGCCAAGAAAAAAGGATATTTTACGGCCCAATATAGGGCAGTAAACGGGAAGGGGCGCAGGGCATGATCGACATCAACTACACGCTGTTCATCCAGGCGGGTCTCTTCATCTTCCTGGTGCTTGCCTTGAACAA
>CAYHAB010000068.1:0-4795 GCA_964354505.1 uncultured Thermodesulfobacteriota bacterium | reverse complement strand
AGTCAGCCAGGAAGGGTTGATATCGCACTTGTTGACCACCACGGCGGCCCTTATGCGGAAATGGTTCGTAAGCTCAATGACACGCTCAAGGTCATGGACCCCCGTCGGAGTCGGTTCCGTTACGATAATTACGAGATTTGTTCCCGTCACGGAAGAAATAACAGGGCATCCGATGCCGGGCGGCCCGTCTATGATAATGAGTCGGTTTCCCATTGACTCCGCCTCTGCCCGCGCCTCGTTCCTTACTGCCGCGACAAGCTTTCCCGAGTTGTCTTCTCCCGGCAGGAGTTCCGCAAAGACAAACCGCTCGCGATTGCCCGTATCCGTATCCGCTACATACCAGTGGCCTGCGGTATGGGCTGAAAAATTGACGGCATGGGCCGGACAAAAAAGGTAACAGGCGCCGCACCCCTCACAGGAAAACGGGTCAATGATGAAATCGGCTGAGATGGCACCAAAACGACACACGTCCCTGCAAACCCCGCAACCTGTGCAGAGTGCGAGGTCTATGTCGGCCTTTTTGCCACCGGAGAAGGCGCTCTGGCGGATGATCATTTTGGGCGTAAGGATCATGTGAAGGTTGGCGGCGTCTACATCGCAGTCGACCATGACCTTGTCGGTAAACAGGGAGGCAAGGGATGCTACGAGGGAGGTCTTGCCGGTGCCGCCTTTGCCGCTAATGACAACGATCTCTTTTAACGTCCCCATTTCATGTCACCCTTGCCTTGTCTGCCCCGGCAGTCTCGCGATATTGATGGTCAGGTCCATAAAATGATCGAGATAACGGGGGAGTGCGCTCAGGATAATCTCCCCCCTAGAATAGGCCTGTGCTATTTCCCTGTCTTCAGGGAGACTCATGAGCACGGGGATGCTGTTTTGTGAAAGGTAGTCCTTAAGAGGCGCAAACTCCCCCTGTTCTCTGTTGATCACGACCCCTACAGGTTTACCCATGGTCAGGGCAACGGATACGGCAATCTTCAAATCGTGAAGCCCAAAGGGGGTCGGTTCGGTGACGAAGACGACTATATCTGCATCGGAGATGGTTTTTACCACCGGACAGGACGTGCCCGGAGGGGCGTCGATGATCTTGATATACCCGTCCTTATAGTATTCCTTGACCGCCCGTATAACCGGAGCGGCCATGGGCTCGCCCACATTGAGGACGCCTGTTACCACATCTATGTCCTGGACCGCTGTGCCCTGTTCTGTATAGCCGACTTCACGCTCCTCCTCCCTGATGGCCCCTTCCGGACAGATTTTCACACAGAGCCCGCAGCTGTGGCACATCTCCGGAAAGATCATAGTGGCGGTTGGAAGGTTCACAATGGCCTTGAACTGGCATTGTGCCCCGCATGCTCCGCAAAAGGTACATTTGTCGAGGTCGACAGCGGGTACCATGACCTTCACCTGTTTTTTCCCGTTGCCGGCAGGTTTGAGAAAAAGATGCGCATTCGGTTCCTCTACATCACAGTCAAGGTATTGAACCTGCTGTTTGAAAGATGCAAGGTGGTAGGCGAAATTGATTGCTATGGTCGTTTTCCCCGTTCCCCCCTTGCCGCTTGCGAATGCTATCTTCATGCATAACCTTCCGTCTGTTCACTTCGCTCATGCCCGTGTCATGGGCGCAGTACACTGCGGGCACAACTGCTGGTAGCACGGGATACCACGTTGATGAGGCGCCCGCGTCCCACACTTGGGGCAGACGCATTCCCCGCCGGGGCCAAGCCCTTTGCCGCCCATCCTACCTTTGCCGCCGCCCTGACGGGAGCCCATCCCGCCACCTTGGCCGGAAGCCGTTCCACGCAGTCCTTTTTGACCATATTGTGTTTTCATAATATGCCTCTTTTCAATCATGTGTCGGGCAGGGGGAGCGAAAGGTGCCCCCCCCTGCCCTATTTAAACTACTGCTTCTCCTCTGAGAGCTTGGCAAGGCGTTCGTTTATCTGTTTGAGCGTCGTTTCCAGTTCAGCCGCTTCTGCTGTGAGCATGTCGATTTCAGTTGCCTCGTCCATAGGGGGTGAGCTATACGCAGGCGCACCTGCCTGGGGCCACTGCAAAAATGGGTTCATGCGGGCCCAGAACGGCAGCCCGGTGTCGTAGAACCAGTGTCTAAAACGAAGGCCTCTTCCACCGCCCCGGCCCATTCCTGGTCCGAAATAGCCCCTCCCCAAGGCTGCATTGGCATATCCCGGCATACCATATCCCGCACAATAGCCTCCCCTTCTCCCTGTCATAGGCCCCATGCCCATTGGTCCTGTTCCATCTCCTCTCGGCATAACTCGTACCTCCTTTCTTACCAGTGCCCGCTTACATCGGGACCGGTCAGTTTACTAAGCTTTCCCTCCTCGAAAGCCCTTATTGCCTCTGATACTGTCAAGTTGGATGCGGTGTATACTTCGACGCCGGCGGACTGAAGCACCCTGAATGCATTCGGCCCAAGATGGCCGCTGATGACAGTATTAACTCCTGCATTGATGATATTCTCGGCGCTCTGCATACCTGCCCCCTGAGGAGCATTCATGTTGACCGTGTTGTCGACAACGCTGTGAGTTTTTGTTTCCGGATCATAGATGACGATCTTTCTGCTTCTTCCGAACCTTTCATCTACCTTACCCTCTAGGGTCCCATCGACACTCGTTACCGCAATCTTCATTGTTCCTCCTTGTTTGATGAGTATGCTTTCCCCTTTGTGCTGCGTACCTTTCTTCCAGCCATGCCGGCACCTCTGGCGCCATCCGCAGGGGGGGATATTTCCCGCGTCAATATTTACATTTCCCCCTTCGATCCTGAGCGCCTTACCGTTTACGACGACATCGGCCATCTTGGCGTGGGCCGATAAAAGGAGACGGTGAAACGTAGGCTGTGAGACATTCATCTGCTTTGCGGCCTCCTCCTGAGGTAAGCCGAGGAGATCCTTGAGCCGGAGCGCCTCCAATTCATCATGCGGGATGGCGACCTCCCCCAATTCCGCCAGCCTTACGCCTGCGGGTTTAAAGTACGTCACGCTGGGGAGAAAACCGATATTTCGTCTGTATCTCGGACGTGGCATTCTTCAATTACCTTCAGATAAAACGTATAAAAACAATAAGATACAAATTCAATAATGAATATATATTCATAATAGAGTTTTGTCAAGGGGGAATGTCACCCCTTGTCTTGGTCTTCTGCACAAAAAATGCTATATAAGGACGTTTGTTATTAAACAACTTGATAGATTAGTTTTGAAAGGTTAAAGAGTTATTCTGAACAGAGAAGGTAATGATGCTAAAAGATCTTGGTTTAAAAGAAAAGAATAACCGATCAGCCATTCGCATTGACAGAGACGGCCTGTGGTATTTTCAGGGGAGGGAGATCATCCGCAAGGAGATACTCTCCATTTTCTATGACTCTCTCCACCTCGACGAGGATGGATATTATGTAGAGTTAAAAGGAGAACGCGAATATCTGGAGGTGGAGGATACCGTATTTCTGGTGCAGGGGGCAGAGCTGATCAGGGATAGCGAGGAGATTTTTTTAATCCGCCTCAACGACGGCACCCAGGAGCAGTTGGATCTTGATACCCTACGCATAACAAAAGAGAACATCCCCTACTGTCTGGTCAAGAAGGGACAATTCCCCGCCCGATTTTTGCGCCTCCCCTTTTACCAGGTGGCCCAACACGCCCAGCATGATGAGGATACGGACGAGTACTTCCTCCTGCTCAACGGGAAGAAGTTTCCCCTGCAGGGGGGATCATAGCCCCTTGATAGGTCTCTACTGATAATTTCTTCCCATCACTTTGTACTGTAATGGCCCCATCCAGATCCGTCCGCAGGACTCGGCAACCGAGCGCCTCATATCGCTCCACGACCCCCTTGCCCGGGAGGTGGAAGGGGTTCCCGAAACCCAGGGAGATAACGGCATACTGGGGAGAGACCTTTTTGATGAAAGGGTCAGTGCTGGATTTTTTGCTCCCGTGATGGGGAACCTTGATCACCTGGGCGCGCAATCCCTTGCCGGCCTTCAAAAGCCTGGCCTCCGCCTGTCGCTCGATATCCCCTGTAAAAAGCATGTGATGATCGCCAAAAGAAACCATCAACACTAAGGCGTTATTGTTGACCCAACCTCCTTTTTGAACCTTTCCGGGCATCCACCCCTCAACAGGATGGAGGGCCTCCACCTTTGCTCCCTCAATAGATCGGGTAAAACCATCCTCTACCTTCACTATCCGGATCCCCTTTGCCCTGATGACCTCCAGGAGTTGCTGATAGGTGGGAGAAGGATTCTCCATTCCATTGTGCCAGAACTCCCGGATGCGGAAGTGCTCGGCAATGAAGATGAGGCCTTTATAGTGGTCGGGTTGGGGGTGGGAGAGGACCAGATAATCGATTTTCAAGATGCGCCTCTCCCAAAGAAAGGGTGCTACCACCTTTTCTCCCACATCGAAATCCCCATAGGGTCCTCCTCCATCGATCAACATCCTTGTGCCCCGCGGAAATTCCACAAGTGTGCAATCCCCCTGCCCTACATCAAGGAAGGTCGCGCGAAGTCCTTTCATTGCGTGACCCCTGATGCCCCAAGAGAAGAGGTTGAGCAACGCAAGCACGAGCATGAGGGCCAGTGCCGCCTTTTTAAGGTGAGGCCTCTTGAGCCAGAGGAGGGAGGCGATAATGGCGTAGAAGATAATCATCTCGATCGTCGTGGGGCCTGGCAGGTAGCAAGAGGCGAAGGGGAGGGAAGCGAGCAGCTCCATGGCCCTGATCCCCCCATAGGATAGTTCGGCAGCTACCTTGGCCAGGAGGGCTCCGCATGATGG
>CAYHAB010000067.1:0-3505 GCA_964354505.1 uncultured Thermodesulfobacteriota bacterium | reverse complement strand
ACATCCACCTCGATACTGGTGGGAATATCCGCGGGAAGACACTTCACCTCGATCTCCCTCAGGACCTGCTCAAGTATCCCACCCTGTGTTACTACCCCTATGGACTTACCTACAATACGGACCGGGATACCGACATGGATTTCCTCGTCCATGGTAATAGTATACAGGTCGGCGTGCAGCCACGTCCTCTTCAATGGGTCTATCTGTTTCTCCTTGAGGATAACGGTCTTAGTGATAGGGCCATCCTGCAATCCTTCGATGGTAAGATTGATCAGGGTTCGTTCTCCCGCCCCCTCCCGCAGGACCTTGGACAACTGCTGGGGGTTAAGGGTTACCGGGATGGTTTCGCCGCGTTGCCCATAGACAACGGCGGGTATCAACCCTTGATGTCTCAGCCTTCGCGCATCCTCTTTTCCTTTTCCCGTTCTCCGATGAGCTACTAAAGACCTTGCTTCCATCTCTCACTCCTTTTTTTCATTTATACGAACAGAGAACTGACTGACTCATTATCATAGATTCTCTTTATCGCCTCACCAAAGAGTTCAGCTACAGGGAGGACTTTTATCTTTTTACACCTGCTCGCTTCCTGGCGTATGGGTATTGTGTCGGTTACGATGAGCTCTTCGATGGGAGAATCGTTTATTCTCTCAATGGCTTTGCCGGACAGCACGGGATGGGTGCAGCAGGCATAAACAGACAGGGCGCCATGTTCCTTGAGTGCTTCCGCCGAATTGGCGAGTGTTCCCGCAGTGTCGACTAAGTCATCGAGCAGTACTACTGCCTTCCCTTCGACATCGCCGATGATGTTCATGACTTGGGCGACGTTGGCCGCCTGTCTTCTTTTGTCAATGATAGCCAATGAGGCGTCCAGTCTCTTGGCGAAGGCCCTTGCCCGTTCTACGCCGCCGGTATCGGGTGAGACGATTACCAGATCGTCTTTGAAACGCGTTCGCAGGTAGTCCAAGAGGATAGGGGAGGCGTAAAGGTTGTCGACCGGGATGTCGAAAAATCCCTGGATTTGCCCGGCGTGAAGATCCATGGTTAAAACACGGGATGCCCCGGCTACTGTTATAAGATTTGCCACCAGTTTTGCCGAGATGGGCTGTCTGGGGGCTACCTTGCGGTCCTGCCTGGCGTACCCATAATAAGGGATGACGGCGTTGATCCTGTCAGCGGAGGCCCTCCTGAGGGCATCGATCATAATGAGGAGTTCCATGAGATTATTGTTTACCGGTGAGCACGTGGACTGGACGACAAAGGTATTAAGGCCCCGCACGCTCTCGTCGATGTCGACCGCAATTTCTCCATCGCTGAAGGTCTTTACCTGAACCTTTCCCAGCGGGACGCCGACATAGCTGCAGATCTTCTCTGCCAGAGCTGGATTGGAATTTCCCGAAAATATCTTAATAGGGCTATTGATGGATTCCATTTCGGCAATGGACCTTTCTAGTAATTTTCTATGACTGCACCGTCATCCACGAACGATGAAAATACAGTATATCTCCCTCTCCCGTCAAGGGAGAGGGCAAGGGCTTATTTTCTACGTAATACAATTGGCTGGGGTGGGAGGATTCGAACCTCCGAATGCGGGATCCAAAATCCCGTGTCTTACCGCTTGACGACACCCCAATTGCCCTATGAATCGGAAAGGATATGGGCGACAAAGCAGATCCATGTTTCCTCCATCTTCAGATCCCTCGCCGCCTGCCGCGCCGCGCCTTCCTTCTCAAAGAGTCCAAAGACCGTGGGCCCGCTCCCCGTCATTAAGACCCCGGTTGCACCTGTCTCCCGCAGCTTTTCTTTTATATTGCCGATGATGGGCATAAGCTTCAACGCCGGCCCTTCCAGATCGTTGTGGAGGAAATCGCCCATTTTTTTAAGGTCTTGGGGAGGCATTTGAATTCTATTATCCCCCCCCTCCTTTGTCAATCCCCATTTCCCCTGCCGGTACACCTGCTGTGTAGATAAGGGGTACCCCGGGTTGATCAATACCATCCAGGCCTTGAGGGGGGGGAGGAATTTCATCACCGCTTCTCCCTTTCCCCCCATGATTGCGCCCTTTCCTATAATAAAAAAGGGGACATCCGCCCCTATCTTAACCCCCATCTCCATTAAACCCTCTGGGGGTACGTTCGCCTCCCACAGGATGTTCATGGCCTTCAGGACAGCAGCGGCATCGCTGCTTCCTCCCCCCAGGCCGGCAGCCAGGGGGATCCGCTTGATAATCTCTATCGCTACCCCCCCCGACAGACCTTGCTCTTTCATAAAAAAGGCTGCGGCACGATGGGCCAGATTTTCTTCGCCGAGGGGAAGGTCAGGGTGGGCGGAGGAAATGGTTATCCTCGCCGTGCTGACTTTTTCTATATGGAGTTCATCGGCGAGGCTTATTGGATACATCCAGGTCTTGATCTCGTGGTAACCGTCAGGCCTCTTGCCCAGGATGTCTAACCTGAGATTTACCTTGGCCGGGGCGCGGAGGGATATCCTCTCCATGTTGTTAGGGGAGAGCTCTGGATGGTATATGGCTACAGGGTCTCAACCTTCTTTATCTCGGGGATCTGCTCCTTCAAGGTCTGCTCAACACCCATCTTGAGGGTCATGGTTGACATGGGACACGTTCCACACGCCCCCGTCAGCTTGACCTTGACGACCCCGTCGGTTACGTCGACCAACTCTACATCTCCCCCATCTGCCTGCAGGGCTGGCCTGATCTTTTTCAATGCCTCTTCTACTCTTTCCCGCATGGTCGGCTCCTTTTCTCGTACGTTCTGCCTTATAGAATCCCTCGTTATAATACTACGAAGGCTTCACGGGTTGGCTATGGTGTTCTTTTCCTTTATCCTCTGCCTTGACCTCGGTCTCCTTCTTCCGTGCGAATATGCCTATCCCCCGCTCTTCCTTCTTCTCTTCTTTTTTCTCCTCCTGCTTCACTTCCTTCTTTTCTTCCTTTTTCTTCATCTTGCAGTTTCCCTCGAAGAGCGCCCCCTCGTCCATCACGACGGCAGGGGCAGTTATGTTCCCGATCATCCTCCCCGGGTGGTGGAGCTCTATCTTCTCTTTGCCGTAGACATTGCCCACGACTTCACCTTGGATGATGGCGATCCCGACGCGTATCTCACCCTCGATCCTCCCCGTTTCGCCGACAAGTAATGTATCATCGCTACGGATCTCGCCTTTGAAGCGGCCATCTAACCGCACTGCACCCGTGTAGGTCAGTTTGCCCTCAAAGAATGTTTCCGCTCCCATAAAGGCATTTACCTCTTTTCGCTCCAAGGCATCCGTCTCCTTGTCCTCTTTCAATCTCTTATCAAACATAGAAATTCCTCCTCTTCAGTTATGTAGTATGCCGTCCGGTTACAGTGAGGCCCTTCCGCTAAGAAGTCGCCTGCCGCTACTTTTGTTTATAGTCCCCTTGTTCCCCGTAAGAGCTCCAGTATCCTCTCCAGGTCGTCCAGGGAATAAAACTCGATCTCGATGGCCCCCTTCTCTCCTCGCATCTTTATCC
>CAYHAB010000066.1:0-3364 GCA_964354505.1 uncultured Thermodesulfobacteriota bacterium | reverse complement strand
GGTAATCGAGAGGCCGGCCTCTGTGGTGAAGGAGTTGGTGGAAAACTCCTTAGATGCCGGAAGCGGTGTCGTTACGGTGGAAATAGAAGAGGGAGGTAAAAGGCGGATATCAGTGATGGACGATGGGGAGGGGATGGTGGGAGAGGACGCTCTCCTTGCCCTCGAGAGGCACGCCACGAGTAAGGTCTATGATGAGGGTGACCTCAATGCTATTAAGACCCTTGGTTTCAGAGGTGAAGCCCTTCCCTCCATTGCCGCAGTATCTCGGTTGAGTCTGATTACGAGGACGCATGATGAACTCTCAGGGACTCGCGTCCTGGTGGAGGGTGGCCAGGTAAGGGGGGTAGAAGAGATTGGGACCCCTCCTGGAACAAGGGTGGAGGTAGAGGATCTTTTCTATAACGTACCGGCGAGACAGAAGTTTCTCAGGGGCGTTCAGGGCGAGATGGCCCATATCATCGAGGTGATAACCAGAATGGCCCTAATCCATAGCGCGGTGGGGTTTGTTCTGAAACACAATAAACGGGTCCTCTTCAACCTTCCTCCCACCAATGAGGAGCGTTCGCGAATCAAGGTCATCCTCGGGAAGGATGTTGTCTCCCAATTGGTAGCGGTTCAGGGAAACAATAGTTTCGGAGATATACGGGGTTGGGCCACCGTTCCCACCTATGTCCGCGGCTCTTCCAAAGGGATTTATATCTATGTGAATGGGCGCTATATCAGGGATAAACTGATCTTCCATGCCGTCTCAGAGGCATACCGCAGGTTTATTCCCGCCAAGATGTACCCTGTGGTCATCCTTTCCCTTTCAATCCCTTTTTCAGAGGTGGATGTTAACGTTCATCCGGCAAAGATGGAGGTTCGCTTCAGGAGGGGAGAGGAGATACACCGATTGGTCTCCGATTCACTTAAAGGCGTCTTGAGTCATCCCCATGCGGCCAGATATTATGAGATATCGGAGATCAGGGAAGAAACGGCCCCGTACTCGATACCTTCTTCTCTTGCCCCGGGTGCGGAGATGATCCCTTCCCCTTTATGGCGGATGGTGGGGCAGCTCAAGGGGACCTATCTCGTAGTAGAAGGCGATGAAGGGGTGATGATCATCGACCAACATGCTGCCCATGAGCGGATCCTCTACGAGAGGGTCAAGCGGTCTCTGCAAGGGGGAAGGATAGCTCAACAACCCTTTCTCATCCCCCAGCCCATTGAGGTGAAAAGGGAGGAGAAGGAATTACTCATCGAATATCGAGCAGAGTTGGCCAAGATAGGACTAGAATTGGAGGAGTTTGGAGATAGGACTGTGGCCGTCCAATCGATCCCCTCTTTTCTGCAGGGTGAGGACCTACAGCCTCTCCTCGAGGCCTTAAGTGAGGAATTGGCGGAGCGAGGGAAGGGTGACACCGTAGAACAAGTCTTGGATCGGATCTGTGTGTTTCTGGCCTGCCGGGGAGCCATCAAGGCGAATCGGCGATTGCAGGAGGAGGCGGTAAGATCCCTCCTGAGGGATTGGGAGGAGATTGCACAACCATCCACCTGCCCGCACGGACGACCTCTCTTTGTCAAATGGAGTTGGAGGGAGGTGGAGGGGTGGTTTAGGAGGGGCTAAAGGCCATATTTTGCCAGTTTATATCTCATAGCACGGAAGTTCATCCCCAAGATCTCGGCGGCCTTCTTCTTGACCCCCCCTGTATATTCCAATGCTTTGAGGATGAAGGCCTTTTCCAAATCCTCCACTACCTTGTTGAGGTCGATTCCTTGATCTGGGATATCCAAGGAGGAGGGGATGCTCTTTGAGATCATCCGCTCATTGAGATAAGAACGGATGTGCCGCTCCGCGATCGTCGGCGAGGTCTCTAAGGTTATGCTCCGCTCGATGATATTTTCCAGTTCCCTGACATTGCCTGGGAAGTCATAACCAAGCAGCAGCTCCAGGGCCTCGGGCGATACCCCTTCTATCTTCTTTCCCGTCTCGGCGCTGTACTTTCCGACGAAGTGATTCAGCAACAGGGGTATATCCTCTTTGCGTTCCCTCAAGGGGGGGAGCTTGATTTGAATGACGTTCAGGCGGTAGAAGAGGTCCTCGCGAAAACCGCCCTGTGCGACCTTCTGCTGCAGGTCTTGATTGCTGGCCGAGATAATCCTGACATCCACCTTGATATCTTCTGTCCCCCCCACCCGCTTAAAATCACGCTCTTGGATTACCCGCAGCAATTTTACCTGTAGGGGAAGGGAGAGTTCCCCGATCTCATCCATAAAGAGGGTTCCGTTTTCAGCCATTTCCAGCAGCCCCCTTTTGTTTGCGATGGCCCCAGTAAAGGATCCCTTCATGTGACCGAAGAGCTCGCTCTCCAAGAGGTTTTCCGGGATGGCGCCGCAGTTCAGGGTGACAAAAGAACGGTCTTTCCTGGCGCTGTTATAGTGGATGGCCTTAGCCACCAGTTCTTTTCCAGTCCCGCTCTCCCCGGCAATCAAGATGTTGGCCTTGGTTTGGGAGACCTTCTCCACGAGTTCATATACCCGCTGCATCTTGGTGCTCTTGCCGATGAGGTTCCAAAATTGGTACCGCTCCTCTACCGCTTGACGCAGACGGATATTTTCCTTGATAAGATTGTTACGTTCGAGGGACTTCTTGATGATAAGTTTCACCTCTTCTACCCGAAAGGGCTTGGTGATATAGTCATAGGCCCCTTCTTTTATGGCGGTGACCGCTCCTTCGGGTGAGCCATAGGCTGTGATCATGATCACCACCGTATCAGGGCTTACTTCTTTAGTTTTTCGCAATACCTCAAATCCGTCCGCCCCCGGCATCTTGACGTCGGTGAGGACCATGTTGTAGAGGTTATTGTCCAATAGCTCTAGGGCCTTTTCCCCACTGGTGGTGCTTATTACCTCGTATCCCTCTTTGCTTAACATGATCTCCAAAAAGTCACACATGCTCTTTTCGTCGTCGACTACCAGTATCTTTTGTTTTGTCATATCCGTTCCTCCGACAGGGGGATTTTTAACGCACTATAAGGCTGGGAAGGTAAGAGTAAACGTCGTGCCCCGACCTGGGCTGCTTTCTACGAATATATCCCCTCCATGGATTTCTACTATCTTATGCACGATGGAGAGTCCCAATCCTGAGCCCCCTTCTTTGGTAGTGAAGAAGGGGTCGAAGATATTATTGATATCCTTCGGAGAGATCCCCTTGCCTGTGTCCGAGACCATGAGCGTTACCCTTTTCCCCTTTTCCCCCTTGAGGGTCTTTACCTCCAGTACCCCCTTTCCCTCCATGGCGTCGACGGCGTTGATGAAGAGATTCCAGAGGACCTGTTCGAGTTGTTGGTGATCGGCGGAAATCGTGATATTCGGTTCCATGATT
>CAYHAB010000065.1:0-10932 GCA_964354505.1 uncultured Thermodesulfobacteriota bacterium | reverse complement strand
CCCCCAGTTGATATCTGGTGAAGCGTCGAACAATAATATTCTCCCCCAACTTGGCTATGGTATCGGCAATAAGATCCTTGACGATTATATCAGGATCCTTAATATAGGCTTGCTCCAGTAAGCACTGTTCTGCAAAAAATTTCTCCAGCCTTCCCTCCACGATCTTATCTACCACCTTCTCTGGTTTACCGGACGCCGCGGCCTCGGCCCGCAGGATTTCCTTCTCCTTCTCGATAACCTCTGGAGGAACGTCTTCTCGGCTGATAGCGATGGGGTTCATAGCGGCAATATGCATGGCGATCTCTTTCACCAGACTCTGAAAGTCTTCTGTTCTGGCCACAAAATCCGTCTCGCAGTTTATATCCACGAGGACCCCTATTTTCCCCCCCGGATGTATATAAGAGGTGATGAGGCCCTCGGCAGTCTCCCGGCCCGCTCTCTTCGCAGCCTTGGCCAACCCTTTTTTGCGCAGAAAGTCAATAGCTTCGTCGATATTCCCCGCGCACTCCAGCAGGGCCTTCTTACAATCCATAAAGCCAACCCCTGTCCTCTGCCTCAATTCCTTAATCGCGCCCGCGGATATCTCCATTTCTCCTTGCCTCCTCATACTCCTCTGTCGGGATTATACTTCCTCGTCGCTTTAGTCTTCCTCCCCGGGTCCCTCCGCATCCTCGGGTTCTTCTCCTCCTCCAGCTTTCCCTTCAATCCCTTCATCAGGAGCGACCTCCAGCGGTGTCTCTTTGTCTGCCTCCCCTTGGAGCTCTGCCTCACGTAGCCTCTTTCCCTCAATCACTGCATTGGCAATCTTGGTGGCAAAAAGACGGACGGCCCGGATGGCATCGTCATTCCCCGGAATCACATAGTCTATCTCATCGGGATCACAATTGGTGTCCACGATGGCAACCGTCGGCACCCCTAATTTCCTCGCCTCACTCACTGCTATCCGCTCACGTTTGGGGTCAACGATGAAGATGGCCCCGGGAAATCGATCCATATCCTTGATCCCCCCCAGATACTTGCTCAATTTGGCCCCTTTTTTTTGCAATTGCAAAACCTCCTTTTTAGGAAGTTTCTGAAACTCCCCCTTCTCCTCCATTTTTTCCAGTTCTTTGAGCCTATCGATACTCTTCTTTATCGTCTGAAAATTGGTGAGGGTGCCTCCCAGCCAACGATGATTGACATAAAACATACCGCAGCGCGCTGCCTCTTCATAGATGGCCTCCTGAGCCTGCCTTTTCGTTCCGACAAAAAGGATCTTTCCCCCCTTGGCCACCGTATCCCGGACAAATTCATGGGCCACATCTAAGAGCTTAACGGTCTGCTGCAGGTCAAGTATATAGATACCGTTCCTCGCCCCAAAGATGTACGGTTTCATCTTGGGGTCCCAGCGCTTTGTCTGGTGGCCAAAGTGGACCCCAGCCTCCAACAACTCTTTCATCGTAACAACGGACATAGAACCTCCTTTGGGTTTTATCTTCCGCCCCCCTCTGCTCGTTTGGAACCCTCGAGGGCACCCCCAAATCGATCAGGAGGCGTGTTTAATGAAAATGACCTTTAGCACACCACCCCCTGTTTTGCAAGAGAAAATTTGGACGGCGGGAGATGTATGATCTCTCAATAAATTACCTTACCCCCTTGCGTTCAATCACCTTCCTTCCTTGAAAATCTCCCTTCCTTCTGTTATAGTGTTCTAATATGAATAGGAATTCACTGTCCCTAAACAGATTTTTCTTCACGAACGGAGAAACCAGGAGACCAAAGATCATCGATCTCTATATCCTGAAGGAGATCATCGTTCCTACCGGGATCGGGATAGGGATCTTTACCTTTATCTTCTTGGTGAGCAAACTGTTTCGCATCACCGAGATGGTCGTGGACAAAGGGATCCCTCTGATTTATGCAATAAAACTTTTTTTGTGTCTCATTCCGGCCTTTCTTGTCTTTATCGCCCCCATGTCCCTCTTGCTCGGGATTCTGACGGCCCTGACAAGATTGTCCGCAGACAACGAGATCACCGCCCTCAAGACATCGGGAGTAGGGCTCTACAGGTTAAGTCCCCCCGTGATCTTTCTCTCAGTAATTACCTTCCTCTTCACCGCCTTTCTCGTGTTCTATGCCGTCCCGTGGGGGAGCAAAAGTTTTCGGGAGACCCTCTTTGAGGTTGCCGGCACTATGGGGAAGCTGGATGTAAAGGAACGTATCTTCAACTCCCCCTTTGGCGACCTGGTCATCTATGTGAATAAGGTCTCCCCAGGCGAAAAGCTGTTAGAGGGGATCATGATCTACGATGAGAGGGATCCCCAGATAAACAGTGCCATCATTGCCCGCAGGGGGTATCTCTCCCCCGACCCCAAGTCCCAAAAATTGGTGCTGCATCTCTTCGATGGGAGCATTCATTCTCAGGAAGTGCAGGGGGAGATCTATCGCACCATCAACTTCAACGCCTATCAATTCGTCATATTCCTGAAAGAGGAGATGGCGAAGGAGCGCAAAAGAGCGCGGGTGAAAATATTGGAAAAAGAGATGTCCATCGGTGACTTGCGTGAGAAGATCAAGATGATGGAAGAAGAGGGTAAAAACGTCCGGCCTCAACTGGTGGAACTCCATTTTAAATTTGCCCTCCCCTTTGGCGCCCTCATCTTCGGCCTTTTGGGGCTCCCCTTAGGTGTGCAGCGCACGCAATCAGGGAAGTCGTGGGGCTTTGTCTTATGTGCCGTTGTCTTCCTCCTCTATTACGTCCTCTACTGTCTGGGAAAGAATTTGGGGGTAACCGGAATCATATCCCCTCCTTTAGCGGCGTGGTTTCCCAATATCCTCTTTGGGGCCCTGGGGGCATACCTCTTTGTAAAGACGGCTCGGGAGTCCCCTCTGCGGATCATCTCCTGGGCGGACAAGGAAATGAAATTTCTGAGAGAACAATGGAAAAGATTTTTCCGCGAGATGTAGATCAATCTTCAGATCAACTACCTCTGCCCTTTGTCAATGCGAAGGGCATAAGACCACAACGGGGGAGAGGTATAAAAATTCTCAGCCGTTACATTGCCAGAGAATTTTTGAAGCTCCTCTCCCTTTGGACAACCTCATTCTTCATGATCTTTTTCGTAGTGGAGCTCTTCGAAAGGATCAATGCCATCATCATCAACAAGGCGCCCTTTTATCTCATCCTGGAATACTTCCTCTATAAAATCCCACCATTCCTTACCCAAACCCTCCCCTTTGCCACCCTTTTGGCCGCCTTGATCACCTTGGGGGTCCTCGCGCGAAACAATGAGGTCGTGGCCATGAAGGCCCATGGCGTCAGCACCTATCGAATCATTTTGCCCCTCGTTGTCCTTGCCGCCTCGGTCACCGCCTTTATCTTCCTCTGGAACGAGACCATTGTCCCCTACGCCGCACGTAAGGCCAGCTATATCTGGTCGGTCAAAATAAAGAAGGAAGAGGAACGGGCTTTTTTCGAGCTTAACAAGATCTGGTATCGTGGCGAAAACGCTATCTATAATATACGCCTCCTCGATCCGAAAAAAGATCTCCTCAAGGGGGTGACCATCTATTATTTCGACGAGGCATTCAACCTCCGCCAGCGCTTAGACGCCCGCGAGGCCAGGTGGAACGAAGACAAGTGGACTTTCTATCAGGTGGCAATCAGGGATTTTCGCCCGGGCGGGGAGATTATGACGGAGATCTACGATGAGAGGGATGTCCCCATACCTGAGAGACCGGAGGACTTCAAGAAAGGGATGCAAAATCCAGAAGAGATGACCTACCGGGAGCTCAAGGAATATGCGGAAATGCTCAAGGAGGACGGATACGATTCTACCCGCTATGTCGTTGACCTCCATAAAAAGCTGGCCTTTCCCCTTCTGACCCTGATCATGGTCTTGATAGGGAGCCCTCTGGCACTGGCGGCGAGCCACGGCCGCGGCGGGGGGATAGCACAAGGGGTAGGGATCAGCATAGGAATCGGCTTCATTTATTGGGTGGCCTTTGCCATCTCCGTCGCCTTGGGGTACGCCGGCACCTTCCCGCCTTTCATCGCCGCCTGGGCCCCCAACGTCTTCTTCGGCCTTATGGGAGGGTTCATCCTCGAGAGCATCCATCAATGAACCATGAGAGGAGTTGCCGAAATGGCCATTATGGAAATCAGCGTCGTACCGATAGGCACTCAGAGCCCCAGCGTGAGCCACTTTGTCGCTGAGTGTGTAAAGATAGTGGATCAGCAGGGGCTGAAGTACGAGGTCACCTCTATGGGAACAGAGGTAGAGGGGGAAGTAGAGGAGCTGCTGAGGTTGGCCGCGCAGATGCACCGTGTACCGTTTAAAAAAGGGGCCGAGCGGGTGGCCACCACCATCCGAATTGACGAGCGCCTGGACAAAGAATTGAGGATAGCAGGGAAGAAAGAGGCCGTCTTCAAGAGGCTCAAGGAGATGCCGGTCGGACAATAACCAATGTATAGGAATCCAGATCGATATATTTTTGAGCTACCTGCAAGACATCTTCTTGGGTCACCTGCTCTATCTCACGGTGATACCTTTGATAAAAATCCCCTCCGAGGCCATATCGCTCATCGAAGGCCATAGCAGATGCCAGTGCGAGGGGACCCTGGAGATCGATCTCATAATTCCCGACGAGATACGCCTTGGCCCGCTCCAGTTCCTCCGGACTGATCCCTCCTTCCCTTACTTCTCGAAGGATCCTCTCGATCCCCTGGAGCGCTTGCTCTACCTTGGGGGGACTGGTGGCAAGGTACACCCCCAGATAGCCGGGATCGAGATCAGATCGAACAAAAAAGGCCGTCACATAGGCCAACCCCTCTCTATCCCGCAATTGGGTGAAAAACCTCCCCCCCTGTCCGCCGAGGGCGGCCTCCAACACCTCTAAGGGGAAGCGGTCACGCCCCTGGATGGTGGTGCCCAGAAAGCCGAGGGCGATATGAGCCTGCTGTTTCTCCCGCACTACCTCTTCCCTCTTCTTGATCCCCCTTGCCTTGGGCTCTTGGGGGATGGGAGGGAGACCAAATGACGCCCTGCGCATCCCGCGAAAGGCCTCTCGTGCGTACGTGCGTACCTCCTCCCAGCCGGCATCTCCCACGACGGCCAAGACCAAGTTCTGGGGAAGGGCATAGTTCTTATAGTACCTTATGAGATCCCGTCGCCCGATGCGCACGACTGTCTCCTTTTCCCCCAGGACATTCAGACGATAGGGATGCCTTTCATAGAGGGTCTCCCTCAGGAGCCGCATGGTCCAGGGAATCATCCTGTCCCGCTCTTTTCCCAGGGCAGCCAGGACCTCACCCCTCACCTTCTCCACTTCCTCAGAAGGGAAGGATGGCGTGGCGATCACCTCGGCTACAATGTTTAAAAGCTTGGGAAAGTCCTTGCTTAAACCCTTCGCCTGCACCCCGAAGCTGTTGCGGCCTGAAAAGATCTCCAGGGTTGCGCCGATGGAATCCACCTCCCGGCCCAACTGAAGGGAGGTGTGTAATTCGGTACCCCTCGTCAATATTTCGGAGAGGAAGTGGGTGATGCCTGCCTGTTTCTTATGTTCAAATCGCACCCCTCCCAGAAACACACCGCTTATCCCCACTACAGGCACTGAGTGGTCCTCTTTGAAAAGGAGGGTGATGCCGTTTTCCAGCACCGCCTTTTTGATTCCCTCTGCCTCTTCGTCGGTAGACGACGCCTTCCCCAAAACCGACACCGACAACTCTAAGGCACGGGGGTCCATAACCTCTGCCTCGCCCTCGGGCATGAGTATGCAAAAGGTGAGGTTATCCGGGCGCAGGTATCGCCTCGCCGCCTCCTTGACCTCTGTAGCCCCCACCCGTAAGATCCCCTGTAGATACTCTCCCTCCTTATTCGCATCGCCCATGACCATCTCAAAGTAGCCGAGTTTCGACGCTTCACCATGCACCGTCTCCCGGCCATAGGTAAATTCTGTCTCCACCATGACCTTGGCCTTTCGCAGCTCCTCCGCATCGACCCCTTTATCCTTTATCCGGGAGAGTTCCCTGATAATTCCTTCAATACCATCCTTGATGGCCCCCTGTTGAAACGCCCCTCCGAGCACGAAGAGCCCCGGGTCCTTGGGAGTAAGGGCATAGGCATAAATGGAGTTGACCAGCCCTCGCCTGAGCCTCAACTCCTGATGCAGACGCGAAGATTCTCCCTGCCCGAGACAAGCCGCCAAGATGTCGAGGGCAAAAACATCCTTATCCCATATGCCGGGGATGTGGAAACCCAGGGCGAAATATCTCTCTTTGACATCCTTCTGCATCACGAGGGGGCGAAAGGCCCGTTGGGGCGGCTCTTCGGCTCTACGCCGCAGGGGGAGGGGGCGAGCGGATGAGGCAAAGAGTTCCTTCAGCCGTGATAATAACTGCGGTGCCTTAAAGTCACCTACTCCCACAAAAACCATATTTTTCGGGCAATACCACTTCCTGTAATAGTTAAGGATCCCTTCCCTGCCGAACCCTCTCACCTTATCCGCATATCCTATAATAGGCCTCCCATAGGGGTGGCGTTGAAAGCTGTCTCTGAAAAGGGCCCTGTGGAGGGTGTTTCCCGGGTCGTCCTCACCCATCTTGATCTCCTCGATAACCACCTCCTTTTCCCTCGCCAGTTCTTGCGGGTTGAAGGAAGGGTGCTGGACGGCGTCAGCCAGAACCTTTAAGCCTTCCTCCTGGTAGCGGCTGGTGATCACCACGTGATAGACGGTGTATTCATAGCTGGTATAGGCATTGATACGCCCCCCATACCGCTCTATGGTCCCCGCTATCTCCCCTGCCCTCCTCTCATTCGTCCCCTTGAATAGCATATGTTCTATGAGGTGTGACATCCCGGCCTCCGAGGGGCGTTCGTCGGCGCTCCCCACCTCCACCCATACCTGAAAGGCGGTGACCGGAGCTGAGTGGTCCTCACGCAGCACCACCCTCATGCCGTTCCCCAGCTCT
Organism: uncultured Thermodesulfobacteriota bacterium; assembly: GCA_964354505.1. GTDB lineage: Bacteria > Desulfobacterota > B13-G15 > B13-G15 > RBG-16-54-18 > RBG-13-52-11. Next base: position 3,983 of record CAYHAB010000065.1, on the reverse strand, counting down.
CCCCTGATGATCTTCTCCGTCCCATCATGGGCCCCGTCAGGGGCGAGGCACAAGGCGGGAAAAACGAGGACCACGGCAGCAATAATAGTTAGAGCAATTGCCAGAAAATTTCTTTTCATTGATCTCATCCCCCAGTAACCTTCTTCTTCCATAAAACTATGCTTCATCCTCCACAGTGTCAAGGAGTCTCAACAGCCATCTCTCCTTCTTGATTTTCCCCCTGAATGAAGCTAGGATACAGGCTAGGGGGGGTAAATGTGATGGCCAAAGTGATAAGGAGTATCGATTGGGAAACCTTCGATAAACTGCGGGGGAGTGAGAAAAGGGCGTACTTCACGCGTGGCGGAAACATCTTCCATATCATCATGTCCCAGCAATTTGACCGGAAGTTCCTCGATGAGATATGTGCGCTGGCCACCAAGATCAGGGGGATCTCCAAGGGGAACAAGGGGGTTACATTCCTCCAGTCCCTCCTGCAGGGGAAGAGGGCGATGTTGTACTTTGTTCAGCCCTCCACCAGGACATTCCTCTCCTTTATGGCCGCCTGCCAGATCCTGGGCATCCACTGCTCCGAGGTGAGGGATACATCCACCTCGTCGGAGATGAAGGGGGAATCGCAAGAGGATACCGTCCGGACCTTCAGCAGCTATGTGGACCTCATCGTGATGCGCCATTACCAGGCTGGGTTTGCCGAGAGGATTGCGTTTCTCCTGAACCAGACCAGCAGACCGGTACCCGTTATCAACGCCGGCTCGGGAAAGGATCAACACCCTACCCAGGCCCTCTTGGACATCTACACGCTGCATCGCTCCTTCGAGAACTATGGGGGGATTGACGGCAAGAGGATCGCCTTTGTAGGTGACCTGAAGAGGGGCAGGACCGTGCGATCACTCGTCTACCTGCTCAGAAACTATGAAGGGGTCAAGCTCTATTTCGTCACCCCTCAAGAATTGCAGATGGGTGAAGATCTCAAGGAGTATCTCCGCGAGCAAAAGGTACGCTTTGAAGAAACGAGCAGCTTCGAGGAGGTCGTCCCCTACGTGGATGCCGTCTACATGACCAGGATCCAAGATGAATACGATAAGGCGGGAGAATCGAAGCGGATAGCTTACTCCGCCTACCACTTTAAGAAAGAATACCTGAAGATCCTACCGCCCAACGCCATCATCATGCACCCCCTTCCCAGAAGGGAGGAGATACCCGTAGAGATAGATGATGACAAGCGGGCCATGTATTGGCGTCAGGTGCGAAACGGGATGTGGATCAGGGTGACCCTCATCGCCACGCTATTTCGAAAGGACAAGGATATCAAAGAGTACTAGCGGATGAGGTGGCCGATCCTTTCCCAACGAACCTTGGACACAAGCGAGGAGGCCCGCCAGTCCCACGACCAATACATGATAAAAGCCTTTCCCAATACGTCGTCGAGGGGTACAAACCCCCAATAACGGCTGTCTTGGCTGTTGTCCCTGTTATCCCCCAAAACCAAGAGGAAGTGAGGAGGGACTACTTCCGGACCATAGTTGTCACCGGATGACGGTCCCCACGAACTGAAGACCCCCCAGGGGTCTTCGATGAGACGATCGTTGATGTAGATCTTCCGTTCCCTGATCTCCACCTTTTCGCCCGGAAGACCGATGACCCGCTTGATGAAATCCTTGCTCCGATCTTTGGGCCAGATAAAGACGATGACATCCCCCCGTCGGGGGTTAGAAAAGGTGACTACCTTTTTGCCGATCACGGGTATCCTGATGCTATATATGAACTTGTTGACCAGAATATGATCCCCCACCAGGAGCGTGGGCTCCATAGAGCCGGAGGGAATCTTGAAGGCCTGGACCACGAAGGTCCTGACAAAGAGGGCGATGACCAACGCGATAATGAGGGTCTCTGCATATTCCCGCACCTTGCTCTTCTGCTTCTTCTTTGACATTCGCTTCATACCTCCTTTTGTCTAACCTCTTTAAGGGCCCGAAAGACCTCTCGCGGGAGCGCTATCTGGCCCGCCGTACCCTTGTTTTCCACCTCACAATGCCTCAGCACCATTGTGCCCTTGACGCTGGCATCATCTGCTTGCGCAAAAAGTCTCACCGCTGCCGTCAACGCGCTGATGGAGCGGTTTCTTGCCGCGCGGCCTTCGCTCATGGGCCTGATACCACCTTGGCCCCTTCGATATTTTCCTCAACGGCGATTCTTTTCTGGACCGCCTGGGCCTCCTGCATGGTTGTATACCCCCCCAGTCGCACCCTGTACCACAAGCCAATCCCTTCTATCTGCACGGGGATTACTTGGATCGTATACCCCTTCTTTACCAATCTGCCCTTTAGCCCTTCGGCAGCCTCCTTCTCCTTGAAGGAGGCAATTTGGACAAAGTAACGTTCCTTAGGGGCCTCCTTGCCTTCCGGGAGCTTCTTGTTCACAGAGGGCGTTACCCCTTTTACCTCCTTTTTCTCCGTTACTTTCGCCTGCTCTTTCTTTGCCGTCGTCTCTTTTTCTTTTTGTTGTGACCCCTTCTCAGCACCTTCTTTTTTCGTGAGGGTCTCATAAAAAGTAAACCGCATATTATCATCTTTTTTCTCTGGGGTAGGAGATGCTTTAGATGCCTTGCTTTTATCAAAGACCTCTTTGCCGGCGGTCATCGGAGAAGTCGCTTCTTGTGCAATACGCACCCGCTCCCGCTCCATCTGTATCCCCACCCTGACTCCCACGATGAAGACCGCGAAGGCGAAGACCATCCCCCCCATAATGCCGAAGAGTCTCTTTAACTGACTGCGTTTTTGTCCCCTTGGGACCCCCCCTGGGGCACCCCTGGGAAGGGATTCTCTATAATCTCTCATCACATCTCCGTCGGGGCGGCTATCCCCAGCAGCCCCAGTGCACTGCGTACAACACCTTGCGTAACCTTGACCAAGAGAAATCGCGCCTTCGTTATCTCTCTGTCATCAGAGATGACCCTGTGCTTGTTGTAGTAACTGTGGAAGATTCCGGCCAACTCCTGCAGGTAAGAGGTCAAGCGGTGGGGCTCCAAGGCGAGGGCCATCCCCTCCAAGAGCTCGGGGTAGATGGCTACTCGCTTAGCCAACAACCGTTCCTCCGGGAGATGCAGCAGGGAAATGTCTACATCATCAAAGGTCGGCACCTCTACGCCCAGCTCCGCCGCCTTCTTAAATATACTCGCTATCCTCGCGTGGACATATTGCACATAATAGACGGGGTTCTCCGCCCCTTCCTTTTTGGCCAGTTCCAAATCAAAATCCAGCGGGGAGTCGGCCCTGCGCAGCATGAAGAAATAGCGGCAGGCGTCCACCCCCACCTCCTTTATCACATCCTCCAGGGAGGTGAACTCTCCCGTCCGAGTGGACATGCTCACCTGCTTCCCGCCCCGCAACAAGTTGACCAACTGCACTAGGATGACCTTAAAAAGGGACCGGTCACATCCCAGGGCTTGGATAACAGCCTCTATGCGGGGTATATACCCATGGTGGTCTGCCCCCCAGATATCTATTAAGAGATCATAACCGCGATCATATTTATCTTTGTGATAGGCGATGTCCGAAGCGAAATATGTTGCCGCATTGTTGGCCCTGATCACCACCCTATCCTTCTCATCACCAAAAAGGGTGCTCTTAAACCAGAGGGCGCCTCCATCTTCGTACAGGTACCCCTGCGCTCGCAATTCTTCCAAGAGCCGAGAAGCAAAACCACCCTTGTATAAATCCTTCTCGCAGTACCACCTATCGAAGCGGACCCTGAACCGTTCCAAATCATCCTTGATCCACCCCAAGATGATCTCAGAGGCCTTTCCCCCCATGGAATTTATAACGCGCTCATCAGAGGGGACGAGATACCTATCCCCCTCTTCTTTTTTGATATCGTGGGCGATCTTGCTAATGTATTCCCCCTGGTACCCATCAAGGGGAAATTCGACATCTCTTCCCCACTCCTGTAAGTACCGGAGGTACACGGACCGCCCCAGGAGTTGC
>CAYHAB010000064.1:0-7565 GCA_964354505.1 uncultured Thermodesulfobacteriota bacterium | reverse complement strand
CCCGGGAGCAATCAATACCCTTACCCCCCGCATACCTCCCCTCTCGCAGGATCCTGTTGGCGTCGTCCGACACCAGGCCGTCTACCACAATGGTCCTGTCCAGGGCCGGGTTTAACGTGATGGTATAGATCATCCTCTTGCCTCCCGGGGCTTATGCGCACAATCGAAGGGACTCTTCTTTTTTTGACGACCTCTTTGGTCACATACGTGGTCCCCTAGAAGCCCCCTCGCCAATCACCATCTCCCGTAAGAGCGGTTCCGCCAGTATAGAGCAAAACCCCTGCTCGTACAATGGTAATTGCGTCCTTGCTTCATTGCATTGGGTTCTATATACTTTACGCGAAAGATCTTCTCGATGCCCTCCCGTATGGCAGACAAGCAGATTGCAATATCCCCTCATCCCCGTCACGAGGACGGCGGGATCTTCGATATGGGGTCGACGGGCATCGATTGCTCGCACAGGAGGTATCCCTTTTCGTGAGACCCATCGTCGCCATCGTGGGCAGGCCCAACGTGGGCAAATCCACCCTGTTTAATCGCCTGGTAGGATATCGCAAGGCTATTGTGGAATCCATCCCCGGTGTGACCCGTGACCGCAACTACGCCGATGTGGACAGGTTTGAGAGTCCCTTCACCTTAATCGATACAGGGGGATTTGAGCCAATTGCCCAAGATGGGCTCTTGGCCCAGATGGCCGAGCAGTGCCGTCTGGCTGTAGAGGAGGCGGATGTCATTATCTTTCTCTTGGACGGAAAGGTGGGACTGAACCCATCCGACCACGAGATCGCCAGCCTCTTGCGCCAGAGGGAGAAAAAGGTCCTGTACGCGGTTAACAAGATTGATGGCCCCAAACACGAGGAGAGGATCTACGACTTCTATGTCCTGGGGGTAGAGACCCTCTATCCCATAGCAGCTCAGCACAATTATGGTATCGATCAATTGATTGAGGGTGTTATGGGCCTTCTCGCTGCACCCGCTTCCGAGGAGGGGCGCGAGCGGGGTGCCGTAAGGATAGCCGTGGTGGGGAGGCCAAATGTGGGCAAGTCTTCTCTCATCAACCGTATCTTGGGGTATGACCGTGTCATTGTCCATGAGACCCCCGGGACCACGAGAGACGCCATCGATACGCCTTTCAGCATAGGGGAGCGGAGCTATATCCTTGTGGATACGGCCGGGATCAGGCGTAAGGCCAGGATCAGCCTGCGGCTGGAGAAGTACAGTGTGGTGGAGGCCATCAAGAGTATCGAGCGGGCTGATGTGGCCTTGCTCGTCCTCGATGCTCGGGAGGGGGCCCCTGAGCAGGATGCCCGTATCGGCGGGCTGATCCACGACAAGGGTAAGGGAGGGATCATCGTGGTGAACAAGTGGGACCTGGTGGGGAAAGAAGTCACCACCACGTCGTATACCGATGGGGTAAGAGAGAGCTTGTGGTTTCTCGATTATGCCCCCCTCATCTTTACCTCGGCCTTCACCGGCCTAGGGATTGACCGTATCTTCGAGGTCGTAGAGAGGGTGGTGGCCGAGCGGGACAATAGGATACCAACCCCAAAGCTTAACCGCTGGCTTATGGCGGTGACGGAATCCCACGCCCCCCCTCTTTTTCGAAAAAAGCGGGTAAAGCTCTCCTATATAACCCAGGTTTCTACCCGTCCCCCGACCTTCGCCATCTTCACCAATTACCCCTCGGGTGTACAGTTTCCCTATCGTAGATATCTGAACAACCGGCTCAGAGAGGAATTCGCCTTTTTCGGCAACCCCATCCGGCTGATCTTCAGAAGGAAATAGACAGACCGCTTTTTTAGGCGCACCTGTTTTCCGTGCGCTCCCCTTGACCTGCCGGCAGGGCTATACTACACTATCGCGCCATGAGAAGACAGGTACCTATGCCGTATCGATGTCATATCGCGGACCTTTCCATGCCTGATATGCCCACAAAGCATTTTGCGCTTGCCTCCATGCGCCATGTCGCAGCCTGGGCGCTGCTGCTGGTGGTGTTTGCCTCTGCCCACGGCTGCACGTTTCTTTCCACACGGCCGAAGAACGTGCTGCGCACCGTTTTGCATACGGCGCCCCGAGCCGACTCCGTCGAGTCCCAAAAGTTCTCCAGAATTATGGATCGCGTCACCGGCACGACGACGGCCGAGGAAAACCGCGTGCAGTTGCTCACCAACGGAGAGGAGGCCTTCCCGGCCATGCTTGCCGCCATCGAGGGCGCACAGAGATGCATCTCACTGGAGATGTACAAGATCCGCATGGACCGCGTGGGCACGTCTTTTGTCAAGGCGCTGGCCAGGGCGGCGCAGCGCGGCGTAAAGGTCCGGTTCCTCTATGATGCGTACGGCAGCCGTTCGGTTACCTACAGTGATTTCGCGGAGCTCGTTGACGCGGGAGTTGAAGTGAGTGTTTTTAATCCTGTTATATGGGTGACGTTTTTACGGGTGAACAACCGAGATCACCGCAAGATCCTCGTTGTGGACGGCCGCATCGCCTTCCTGGGAGGGCTCAACCTGGCAGAGGAGTACGACGGCAACGGGCTGAACGGATGGCGCGACACCGCGCTCATGATCGAGGGTCCGGCGGCGCGCGATGCCGAGGGGGTTTTTAACGAGTCGTGGCTCCAAGGGGGGTGGGGTCTTTTCGGCAAAGACTTGCCGGTGGTCGGCATCAACCCCTTCAAGCGGGCAATCGACAGCCCTCTCGTGTGGTTGATGGATCTTGAGGGGGAGTCGTGTCTTCCAGAGCACAGTCCTTCAACAGGAGGCACGGCGCGCGTGCGCATTGTTCCCTCCAACCCAGCTTTTTTGAGCAGCACCATCGTCGACAAATACCTGCTGGCCATCAATTCGGCACGAAAGAGCATTGTTATTACCTGTGCGTACTTTCTTCCCCCCCTTGTCCTGCGCCGGGCGCTCGTGGATGCGGCCAAGCGCGGGGTGTGGGTGCGGCTCATCTTGCAGGGGTCTTCTGACACCCCCCTTGTGCGCACCATGTCCCTAGGATACTATGGCAGCCTGCTCAAACACGGCGTGGAGATCTACGAGTGGGACAAATCGATCCTGCACGCCAAGACCATGGTCGTCGACGGCGTGTGGTCGACCATCGGCAGCGCCAACCTCAACAACCGCGCCCTCTTTCTCAGCTACGAGGTCAACGCCGAGGTGAGCGACCGCCTATTGGCAGCTGCCATGGAAGAGCAGTTTGAGAGGGACCTCAAACACTGCCGCCGGGTAACGCTTAAGGAGTGGAGGAAGCGCCCTCTCTCTCAGAAAGTCGTGGAGATCCTGCTGGCCCCCTTTGCAGGGCAGTTCTGAACAGTCTGGGAGCAATTACTGTTTTAACGATCTCTGAAGATTCACGGACGTGAGAGTATATCCGCTTCTCCGTCCGTGATGGCGATGGTGTGTTCAAAGTGGGCAGAGAGGCTTCGGTCAGCGGTGACTACTGTCCAGCTATCATTCAAGATATTCACCTCCCAGGCACCCACATTAACCATCGGCTCGATCGCCAGGACCATGCCGGGGCGGAGCCGGGGGCCTTGATGTGGAGCACCGAAATTGGGTACCTGGGGGTCCTCATGGAGGTTGCGGCCTATCCCGTGCCCCAGAAAGTCCCTCACCACAGAAAAACCGTGGAATTCCACCCATGATTGGATGGCATAGGATATATCGAGGAGGCGGTTGCCGTTCTTTGCCTCCTCAATTCCCTTGCAGAGGGCCTCTTGTGACACCTCAAGGAGCTTGGCCGCCTCCTCGCTCACCTTTCCCACGGGGACGGTAATGGCCGCATCCCCATAGTATCCGTTGAGGTAGGCCCCCACATCCAGGCTGACGATCTCTCCTGCCTGCAATTGGCGGGGGCCGGGGATCCCGTGAACTACCTCCTCGTTGATGGAGACGCACAGGGTGGCTGGATACCCTCTGTATCCCTTAAAGGCTGGGGTGGCCCCTGCCGCCCGTATGGAGCGCTCCGCTACCTGATCCAGCTCCTTGGTGGTGACGCCGGGCTTGATCATCTCCCTTAACCTTTTCAGGACCTGCGCCACCAGGCGATTTCCCGGGCGCATGAGCTCAATCTCGTGTGGTGTTCTGATGTGGATCATCTCTGAAGGATATTTTTTGCGTAAACTATAGACGAAGGCCACGGGCAAGTCAATTGCCGGTATTCTTGACTAGTGTGCCCTTTTCCCTTATAGTTGTAGGCCCACCACGGATGGAGGTCATGGGGAGAAATCTCGTCGAGAAGATCATAGCATCCCACCTGGCATCGGGGAGTATGGAGCCGGGGCAGGAGATCGCTATCTCCATAGATCAGACCTTGACCCAGGACGCCACCGGCACCCTTGCATATCTCGAGCTGGAGGCCATGGGGGTCAAGGAGGTCGCCACCGAACTTTCCGTCAGCTACGTCGATCACAATACCCTCCAGACGGGGAATGAAAATGCCGACGACCACCGCTACCTGAGGACCGTCGCCGCACGGTACGGTGTCTTTTTTTCCCCCCCCGGTAACGGCATCTGCCACCAAGTCCACCTGGAACGGTTCGGCGCGCCTGGTAAGACGTTGCTCGGTTCCGACAGCCATACCCCAACGGCCGGCGGCCTGGGGATGCTGGCCATCGGGGCAGGCGGGCTCGATGTGGCCCTGGCCATGGCGGGGAGGCCTTTTTTCCTCTTCATGCCCGAGGTCATCCTGATCGATCTCTCCAATCGCCTCTCACCCTGGGTATCGGCCAAAGACGTGATCCTGGAGGTATTGCGGAGACTTACGGTTAAGGGGGGGGTGGGAAAGGTCCTCGAATATGGTGGGCTGGGGGTAAAAAGCCTGAGCGTGACCGAGCGCAGCACCATCGCCAATATGGGGGCGGAGCTCGGGGCCACTTCATCCATCTTCCCCAGTGACGAACATACCCGACGGTTTCTCCAGGCCCAGCTGCGCGTTGGGGATTGGGTTCCGCTGCTCCCTGATCCTGACGCCCGCTATAACGAAAGGCTTTCCATCGACCTGGGCCGGCTGGAACCTATGGTGGCGCTGCCCCACAGCCCCGATCTTGTCCAGCCAATAACGAGGTGCGCAGGGGTTCGAGTTCACCAGGTGATCATTGGAAGCTGCACCAATTCCTCTTATCAGGATCTCGTGCGCGCGGCCGCGGTCTTAAAGGGAAAGCGGGTCCACCCGGAGGTGGACCTGGTTATCACCCCCGGTTCTCGTCAGGTGCTGCAGCTCTTGGCCCAGCACGGGGCTTTGGCCCACCTTATTGCCGCGGGGGCACGGGTCCAGGAACCGGCCTGCGGCCCCTGCATCGGTATGGGACAGGCGCCCCCCTCAGGGGGGGTCAGCGTGCGCACCTTCAACCGAAACTTCAAGGGGCGCAGCGGGACCCCTGATGCCGAGGTCTATCTCTGCAGCCCGGAGACGGCGATTGCCTCTGCTCTGGCCGGCGAGATCACCGACCCCCGTTCCCTGGGGGATGAGATCGTGGTCCCTTGGCCCAAGCGGTTTTTTGTGGGGGCGGACCTGATCGTTCCACCGCCCCCCTATCCTGAAGAGGCCGAGGTCATCCGGGGCCCCAGCATCAAGCCGATACCGGAGTTCCCCCCCATGCCCCAGCAGATGTCAGGAGAGGTCCTTATCAAGGTGGGGGATGACATCACCACCGACGCAATCCTGCCAGCGGGCGCGAAGATCCTCCCTCTGCGCTCCAACATCCCCGCCATCGCCGAGTTCACCTTCGCCGGGCTTGATCCTTCCTTTGCCGCCCGGGCCAGAGAGAAAGGGGGTGGTATCATCGTGGGCGGGGCCAACTATGGGCAGGGGTCCAGCCGTGAGCATGCGGCGCTGGTGCCGAGATACCTGGGGGTTTTTGCGGTGGTTGCCGTCAGCTTCGCCCGCATTCACGTGGCCAACCTGATCAACTTCGGAGTCGCCCCCCTCCTGTTCGCCAGCCCTGAGGATTACGGGCGGATTGATCAAGGGGATCAGGTCGTAATCCAGCTGAGCGATTGGGCCGGAGAGGTCGTTCTTAAGGACGAGACCAAGGGGGTGGCCATCACCCTGACCCATCGTCTGCGCCCCCGGGAGATCGCAATCCTTAAGGCAGGCGGTGCCCTCAACCTGGTCAAGGAGAGGGGAACCTCGTGCGCAGATGGTTGTTGAGGGGCGCGTTGTCCGGCTTCTTTTTCGGTCCGCATCGCCGCAGCGTCGATAGATCGCAAGAAGGTGTCTCTGCCTACTATCCAATTGGGGATTAGCTCCTGCCTCCTCGGGGAAGAGGTCCGTTGGGACGGCGGGCACAAGCTGGATCAATTGCTCATTGATCAGTTGGGGAGTTTGTTCCGGTATTGCCCCGTCTGCCCTGAGGTGGAGAGTGGGTTCAATACCCCCCGCGAGCCCTTCCGCCTCGTGGGCGATCCCTCTGCCCCCCGGCTTGTTACCTCGCGCACCAAGCAGGATCACACAAAGCGCATGCTTCAATGGGTACGCAGGCGGGTGAGGGGGCTGGAAGGGGCGGACCTGGGCGGTTTTATCTTCAAGGGTAAATCGCCGAGTTGCGGCATGGAGCGGGTGCGAGTCTACGGCGCCCGGAAGGGTGGGGCGATGGCCACGAGCCAAGGGCTCTTCGCCGGGGTCTTTGTGGAGCACTTCCCGCTCGTCCCGGTTGAGGATGCCGGACGCCTCCACGACCCTGCGCTGCGCGAAGGCTTCATCGAGCGCATCTTTGTCATGAAGAGATGGCGGGATGCCCTGCGGCAACACAAGCGGAGTCGCGGCGCCCTTGTGCGGTTTCACACCGAGCACAAGCTCTTAATCCTCTCCCACAGCCCCCAGCATTACCGTGTCATGGGAAATCTCGTGGCGCGGGCCGGCGCCATGCCGATCACCGTGCTCTATGATGAGTATCAGAGGCTGTTGATGGAGGCATTGCTGCGTAAGGCAACGACGGCAAAACATGTCAATTGCCTGCAACACATTATGGGGTATTTTAAAAAACAGCTCTCCTCTGAAGAGAGAGAGGGGTTGTGGAAGGCGGTCGATCACTATCGCCAGGGCACAGTCCCCCTCAACGTCCCCATCGCCCTCGTCAATCACTACGTGCGCTTCTACGATCAATCGTACCTCAAGGGTCAGCACTACCTGCACCCCCACCCATTAAAACCCCCGGTGTACGGGAGCGTGTGAGCCCAGTATATCGCTTCTGCAAGACATGCTGGGATGGAAGGCATTCTTAATAATTCCCCTCTCCTGTCTGCTCCTGTCCCGAGTTCGGGACGGAGGATAAGGTGTTATTGCCCACTCCCTAAACCGCCTCATTCGGAAGTGCGTGGGGGTTTACGAGGGTCATGAGGCAATGGGTCAGTTGAGTGTTCCAATGAGGTCAAAAATTGTCACTTAGCCTCGCTTTCTCTTTATTCCTACTGTAAAAATCATTTAATATTAATGAGTTAATAATTTGGCATCCTAGCACGTTTCTTGCACAATTTTTGTCAGCATGCTACGGAGGACCTGGTGAACAGTTCTTAATTTTTTATCTGATAGCGGCCATTATAGCTAGCAAGAAGAAAGGGGGC
>CAYHAB010000063.1:0-4060 GCA_964354505.1 uncultured Thermodesulfobacteriota bacterium | reverse complement strand
CAACTTTATGGAAAGACATAATTCGTTCGGCTTCCAGCACTGGAGTATCACTGGGGATGGTAATAACATTGCTCGTCATGATATCGCGGACTAACATGTTCTCATCTCCCTCAATATTTTTTTTAATTATATCATTTATTTAAAAATAGTCAAGGAAATCATATGCGGGACGTGTAACTTTGAGGTTCATACTGTTTTTGATAGTACTTGCGAGGGACAATGGAAATTGAAACATCCTCTCCTTATTTGTATCATCATGATACTACAAGATATTTAAGCCTATGGGAGCCCTTGAGGGTATTTTCTCAGTAAAGGCGAGATGGCAGAGAATTTGGACAATGGTTTCCCCCTAGAAGCGCTTTTTCCTTGACCCTTAAGCGCCTTTTTTCTATTATACGTATGCCACCAAAGTAAACTACTATCGCCTAAAAGCGAGGGTTTTGCTCCCTGAATGGGACAATAAAGGTGGATTTTAGATATCTGACCGCCGCACCTAAAAACAGCCGCGAGAATAGAATTAAGGAGGTAGTTGAGATGGATTGGGGGATGAAAAACCGCATGTCGCAGTTAATACAGCCTGACGGCCATTGTCTCTTTATGCCGATAGATCATGGATATTTTCAAGGGCCCACCCAACGACTGGAGAAACCAGGTGAAACAGTCAAACCCCTCCTGCCGTATTGTGACGCTATTTTCGTTACACGCGGCATTTTACGTTCGTGCATAGATCCGACCAATACCAAGCCGATCATCCTCAGGGTATCCGGCGGGACCAGCGTCATCGGAAAGGACCTGGCTCATGAAGGCATTACAACCTCAGTGCGGGACGCCATCCGCCTCAATGTGGCTGCCGTAGGGATGTCCATCTTCGTTGGCAGTGAGTACGAGCACGAGACGTTGTTAAATTTGAGCAATCTCGTGAATGAATGCGAAGAATACGGCATTCCGGTCATGGCGGTTACCGCTGTGGGCAAAGAGCTTGAGAAGAGAGAGGCTCGTTACTTAGCGTTATCCTGCCGTATAGCCGCCGAGCTGGGCGCACGGGTTGTGAAGACCTATTGGTGCAAAGATTTCGAAAAGGTCACAAATAGTTGTCCCGTTTCTGTGGTCATAGCAGGGGGCCCCAAGACGAAGACAGATCTTGAGGTATTCGAATTTGTCTATGATGGGATGCAGAAAGGGGCCATCGGCGTGAACCTGGGGCGCAACGTCTGGCAAAACAAACACCCCATTGCTATGGCCAGGTCCTTGTGGGCCATCATCCACGGAAACGCTACTGCCCACGAAGCCCTCGACCTGTTTAACAGCGTCAAGAGCAGTGAACGCTAAACCCGCCGCTTGCCGAGGGGAAAACGTGAAAAGAAGATTAACAAATTGCGCGCTCTCATGGAACTGCGCTTTTTGTCTTTCCTTTTTATCTGATAATCATAATAGTTTGTTGAGAGGAACCGGGCGTGCGCGTTGCAATGTACTACAATAACCGGGACGTGCGCCTGGAGGGGGTACCAACGCCACAGGTCGGCCCTGGTGAGCTATTGGTCAAGGTAATGGCCAGCGGCATCTGTGGCAGCGATGTAATGGAATGGTATCGCATCAAAAAGGCCCCTCTCGTCTTAGGTCATGAGATCACAGGAGAAATTGCTGAAGTCGGAAAGGGTGTTGATCGTTACCACATCGGCGATAGGGTTTTCATCTCCCACCACGTTCCGTGTAACACCTGTCGCTACTGTCTGAATGACCATCATACCGTCTGTGAAACCCTGCACACTACCAACTATGATCCCGGTGGCTTTGCCGAACACCTGCGGGTGCCGCCGCTCAATGTGGATCGAGGGGTGTTCTTGCTCCCTGATGAGATATCGTTCGAGGATGGGACGTTCATCGAGCCCCTGGCCTGCGTCATCAGGGGGCAGCGACTGGCACGACTGGTTCCAGGGCAGACGGTTCTTGTCCTCGGCAGCGGTATCTCCGGCCTGCTCCACGTGGCCTTGGCCTGCGCCTCAGGGGCGGGACGAATCGTTGCCACGGACATCAGCGAATACCGTCTCAATGCGGCGCAACGCTTCGGGGCCGATAGCGCACTACATGCCGAAGAAGATATTCCTGCCCGCCTTCGCCAAATCAATGAAAATAGGCTTGCCGATCTGGTCATCGTTTGTACCGGGGCCTTCTCCGCCTTCCGCCAGGCCTTGCAATCGGTGGATCGCGGAGGGACAGTGCTCTTCTTCGCACCGACAGGACCGGGAAAGGATCTCTCCGTCCCCGTCAACGAGTTTTGGCGCAATGGGATCGTCTTGATGCCCTCCTATGGCGGCAGCCCCTTGGATATCACTATAGCCATTGATCTAATCCGTGCCCGTCGGGTGCCCGTGCATGAGATGATCACCCACCGTTTGGGCTTGGCTGAGACTGGCTTGGGTTTTCATCTGGTAGCAGATGGCGAAGCATCCATCAAGGTAATTATTGAACCACAGAGATAAAATTGCGCACTAAAATCACATAAGGAGGAAAAAGATGAAAAAAGGCATGAAGATTACAGGAATCGTCCTACTCTCCTTTTTTCTGGTCGTGATCGCAGCAGCCTTTATTCTCCCCTACCTCGTCAGCCTTGATAAGTACAAGGGGATGGTCGAACAAAAGCTGGAGGAGGCCCTGCAGCGAGATGTCTCTCTCGGAAAGCTGCGTATTTCCATCCTCCCAACCTTGGGGGCCAAGATAGAGAACATGGTCATTTCTAATCCGCCTGAATTCTCTCAGACCCCCTTGCTCTCCCTGCAGTCATTAAAGGTCCGGGTTAAAATTATCCCGCTCCTCTTTGGCAAAAAGGAGATAGCCGGACTCACCCTCAACAAACCCGTGATCTTCATCGAGAAGAATCCGAGGGGAAGATTAAACATACCCCGCATGGAAGAAGCGGGCACAAAAGAAAGAAGGGGAACGCTGGAGAGCGGAAAGATAAAGACGGATGAGTCAAAGGCACTTCAAGGTCTTTATCTCGCCAAGGCCTCGATAAAGGGGGGAAAATTCATCTATCTGGATAGAAGTACGGTGCCCGCCCGTCGAACCGAAATAGGAAAGATTGATTTTGATCTGATGGACCTCTCGTTAGATAAGAAAATACGATACAAACTCTCACTGCAATGGTCGCCAGGTGAGTTATCCCTTAATGGATGGGTTGGGCCCCTGGGCGAGACCATCGATCTGAAAAATATCCCTATGGAAGGCAGGCTGCAGGCAGATTTCCCTGAACTCGGCGGCCTCGTGAAAAAACTGTCTGGGGGGGGAGATGGTGCGATGGAAGGGATTTTAAAGGCTGACGTTAACTTCGGTGGAAATATAGGTTCTTCCCTGAAGGTCAAAGGTGAAGTCCTCCTGAAACAGCTTTCCATCGGAGAAAAGGGTGCGAGGGCCATCGAGGGGCTCGATATCGTCCTTCGTCCCGAGGCGGAAGTAACCGGTGGGGCGGAGCAACTGCGGTTGAACGCCATCCTGCAGCTCGACAAAACACCCTTTCAGATACAAGGCCAATTCAGAGATCTTTCCAAGAATCCCGTTGGCACGCTCACCATCACCTCGCAACAGGGGATCAATCTTGCCGAGATAGGCCCCAAATTTCCTTCCTTGAACGACGCTGCCAAACTGAAGGGACAATTGGCCGTTACCGGCGAGCTTACAGTACCGGCGAAAGGCACCCCCGTCTTCTCGCTGAATGCCGATTCGGCGCGCGTCGATATCGCGCTGGTAGAGCAGAAAAAGGGCGCCGCCAAAAAGGCCCCGCCGCAAAAAAAGCCTGCTGGAGAGAAGCAGGGCGCGCAAAAAAGCGCCATACATGCCCGGGGGAAGGTCACGATCAAGGAGGGAAAGTTTCAGGGGGCCGATTACCGTAACTTCCTCCTGACCGCCGAGATGAAGGGGGGTGACATACAAATCACCCGGTTCACCTGCGATGCCTTCAACGGAACGTTGGAAGGTAACGGAAGCTTTAATATGGCGCAGGAACCCTCCCCCTTTCGCATGAAGACCAAGGTAACCGGGGTTGACGCCAACGCCCTCTTGAGCA
>CAYHAB010000062.1:0-2854 GCA_964354505.1 uncultured Thermodesulfobacteriota bacterium | reverse complement strand
ACTCGAACCCTTGAACCCTCGCATCCTTGACCCCCTAAGCCATCTGCTTCAGCCGATGGTAGTTTACTTTGTGAAGTCCTAACCGGGTATTCATGCTCGATGTCTCTACGATCAAAACTCCTGGGGCTCGCCCTCCTGGTGGAGGGTCTGGCCTTTGTTGCGGCCCTGGTCTTGGCGAGGGTGTGGGGTATAGCGCTATTCCCCCTCACTGCGCATCCACTGCGCGATTGCCTGATCGGGACTGCTGCGGCATTCATTCCTTTTGCCCTCTTTGTCTTTTCACTCGCTGAAAAGGCCAGGACGATCCCCCTTTTAGGCTCGGTTAGTAAGACGGTGAGAGGTGAGATAAAGGCCCTCTTTGCCCAGACCCCATTGATCGATATCTGCCTTATCTCTCTCTGGGCGGGGCTTGCCGAGGAGCTCTTGTTTCGGGGGGTAATCCAGGCCAAAGGGGGCCTCATCGTTGCCAGTATCCTGTTTGGTCTCTTGCACGCTGTGACCCCTGCCTACGCCCTCCTGGCTACCGTGCTAGGATTCTATATCGGCCTTCTGTATCATTTTTTTCAGAGCCTACTGATACCCATTCAGTTGCATTGTATCTATGATTTTGGCGCCTTGATCTATCTGAAATATTGTGTCCGTGATGAGCATACTGCAGGAACAAATCAGCCGGCCGGACTGTCTCATTAGATGAGGAACAAGAAGCAGACAAGAGATGAAGACCTTGAGTTCGTATCCTTGTGCCAAGCAGGGGGGGATGTCGATGCCTTCGAGGCATTGGTAAAAAGGCACCAGAAGCGGATGCTCAATATCGCGTATCGGATCGTCGGTAACTATGACGAGGCCTGCGAGGTGGTGCAGGATGCCTTTATCGCTGCCTATAAAAGCATAGCGAGCTTTCAAAGAAAGGCCAAATTTTCGACGTGGCTCTGTACCATCGTCATTAATCTTTCGAGAAATAGGCTGAAACAGTTGAAGACCAGGCACTATCGTGAAGGATATTCGACAGATGACCCCATCATGACATCTGACGGCGAGATCAAGGGGGAACACCCGTCGAATGAGCCGTCTGCCCTTGAACGGCTCGAAGAGAGAGATATTCAGCAGAAGGTGCAGGGGTGCATCAACACCCTCGATCCGGAATTCAAAGTGGTCCTCGTCTTGAGGGACATACAGGGTTTCTCATACGATGAGATAAGCGATATGCTGAAGGTGCCGGAAGGCACCGTCAAATCGAGGCTTTTCAGGGCGCGCGAGGCCATGCGGGACTGTTTGAGAGGCGTCATGGGAGACCGGTAAATGGAATGTACTGAGGTTCAAAAGAGGCTCTCAGCCTACAGAGAGAAAATTATTTCACCCAAGCAAAAGGCGCTCATTGATGAGCACCTCAAGGGGTGTAGGAAGTGCAAGCTTGCCCTCGCCGACCTGAAGAAGACCATTGAGTACGTCAAGAAGCTCGAAGAGGTTGAGCCCCCCGCATGGCTCACGCAGAAGGTCATGGCGAGGGTAAGATCAGAGGCTCAGGCAAAGAGGGGGATATGGCAGAGGTTTTTCTATCCCTTTCATATCAAACTGCCCCTTGAGGCCCTTGCCGTCATTTTTCTCGCCGTAGGCACCATCTATATCTTTAAGGCCATGCAGCCGGAGATGCAGCTTGCCAGAGCGCCGATAGAGACAAAGGAAACGGTCCCGCGTGCAAAGGCACCTGAAAAACAAAAGGCCCCTGCCGCCGATAAGGAGAGACCTGCCCCTTCCAAGCTCACGGATCAGTTCATGTATGACAAAAAGGTAGGGATGCGCGAAGAAAGAGCAGTTGCGGCAGTCAGGGCTCCAGCGGAGATTGCCAAACAGGAAGCGGCGGCACCAACGGCAGGCGCTGCTTATAGGGATGAATCACGGCGCAGCTTTGCGCCACCCACGAAAGGAGTAAGTCCACAGAAAGTAGTGGAGGTCAAGACAAAGGGCATCCATTTCGTAGTGAATGTCAGGGATCTTGAGATTGCCAGCAGGGATATCGAAGGAATCTTACGGCAGTTGGGAGGGAGAACAATCAAGACGGAACCCCTGGGGGACAAGGCCGTCATCGCCGCAGAACTCGACTCGAGCAAGGTGCAGGAACTCTTTGATCAATTAAATCTCGTCGGAGAGGTTCAGGGGAAGGAGAGGGTTTCGGAGGGATGGGAGGGAGCAGTGGATGTAAGGGTGGAAGTGGTGAAGCCATCAAGACAACCGTGAGATCTTGAATTGTTTTAGCGAGTTATGGGCATCGATTGACTCTTTATAACTGACGTGGTACGCTTTTTCTAGAATCTATACAATAATTAAGATAGGCGCTCTAAAATTATCCGATAATTGAAAAGGAGTAGCGATGATATACCGATTTATCTTGTTTGTCGTTTTTACTGTGATGTTTATAGCCCCCACGTGCTTTGCAAGCGATATAAGCGGAACGTATGTAGGAAACCGAGGGGGAGGGATTAATGCCAAACTCAAACTGAACGCACTGGCGGGGGGGAAGATAGCCGTCTATATACTCATAGATTCAGGGGGTTGCGCAGGCGAGTTTGAAGGGAAAGGCACTATGCAGGGCAATGTGATAACGGCGACAAAAAAATTTGAAAATGAAATTTGTAAGCTCACCCTCAAAGTTAATGGGGAGAAAATAGAAATAGAAGAGGAAAATTGTTTGGCATGGCACGGCGTCAGGTGCAGCTTTGAGGGCACGTTCATAAAAATAGCGAAGTAGTGCGTCGGCAATTTAGTCAAAGCGCTATCCTCGTCAGTTCCATCTGGAGAAGGACCGCATCAGCGTCGCCTACGAGGGGTGCTTGGAATGCGGCTCCTGCCGCATCGG
>CAYHAB010000061.1:0-12321 GCA_964354505.1 uncultured Thermodesulfobacteriota bacterium | reverse complement strand
GCCCTCGTGACGTCCTCAAAGTGACAGCGCGGTTTCACCCCCTCAGCCAGGGCCGCCTCCACGACCCTGAGGTAGTCGATCATGGCAGACCTGCGGTTCTTCCCCAGCTTCAAAAAGATGTGGTAGTCGGATACGGAGGTTAAGATCCCCGTCTCTTTGAGGCCCATCTTACTAACGAGCTTAAAATCCCCCTTATCTGCCCTGATCCAACCCGTGATCTCGGGATACCGATACCCCTTTTCGAGACACCTTTGAACGGCTTCCTTGTCCTTATCGCTGTAGAGAAAGAACTCCGACTGTCGGATGACGCCATGAGGGCCTCCTAAGCGATGGAGCATATCATAGAGATCAACTATCTGCTGCACCGTGTAGGGAGGTCTCGCCTGTTGGCCATCACGGAAGGTAGTATCGGAGATGAATATCTCCTCAGGAGGATTTATCAGTTCAACCCGGTGATCGAATTCAATGCGGCATACCTCTTCGTAAGGGAAGACATCCCGAAACAAATTCGGCTCATCCACATCCTTGAGCTGAAACCGCTCACCCTTCCTGACCCGTGTATCTAGGAAGCTTCTCTTCTTTGTAGCAGCCATCGCTTGTCTCCTGACCTCATTATAAATCAATAATATTCATAACGCGAAAAAGTGTCAACATCTTTGCATGCAATCTTCTTTCTTTATTGCGCACGAGGAGTTGTAAAAAGAAAAGGCTTCTTTTATGTCCAGTTTTCAGTCTGGGGTTGGGGTAGCTGATAGGACATTAAGAGTTGGATGTATTTATTAAATCCATCGTCGCCGCGCTTCTCTAGTTTTTCAATCTCCGGTAGCATTTGCTCCATTACTTTCTGGTCCTTGACCACATCGATCGGCTGCTGAAAGGAGGAATAGGATCGCTGCAAGAGGATATAGGCCTGCTTCTGTCCCTTGGTCAGCGAGAGAAAGGCGTCCAGCTCACGCAACATTGCGGCCTTGTCAGTATCAAGATATCCATCAACCTGCATCAAGAGGTTCAAGCTAAAATCTCCGCAGTGGAAATAACTGTGCATTTCGTCGAGGTTTGCCACGAGCAGTCTGATCTCAGCCACGATTTCATCGTCGTTCATTGGAACAAACACCCCCTCCTCAACCATCTTACGCATGGGCGACTGAGGGTGCATAGCGAAGGTGCGCACCCTGATGTGATCCGGCTTGATCGTGTTGAGCAGCTTGGCGGTCTCAAGGGCGTGCTCGGTGCTCAGGGTTCGCCCGCCGAGACCCGGCATGATGTACTCAGAAAGCGAAATACCCCCTTCCTTAACTCGAAGCCCTCCGGCGACCATATCCTCAGGGGTCGATCCTTTTCGCACCAACTGCAACACCGTTGCAGAGCCACTCTCCATGCCCGTGTGGATCCTTGTGAGGCCTGCCTCTTTGAGCGCCTTATAGTCATCAACGCTCTTCCGTTTCAAACTCTTTGCGCGGGCATAGGTGGTTATATTGATGATGTTCGGGAATCGCTTTTTAATATGTTCAATAATCGCCAGCAATTCCGCTGTTGAAAGGAGGAGGGTGTCGGCATCCTGCAAGAATGCCGCGGTGATCATCTTAATATGAGGCGCATAGACCTTCGCCATGGCGTCAATATCGCTGACAACCTCCTCAACGCTCCTCTTGGAAAAGGTCGTCCCTTTATATGCAGGACAAAAGAGACACTTATTCCACGGACAATTTCTCGTCACCCGCACCAAGAGACTTGATGCCTCGCTTGGCGGCCTGATAACCCCTTGTTCAAACATGAATATCTCTCCTTATAATATTATATTTATATTTTACTTTATCTCCTGATTCCGGCTGTTCATCGGAATCCCAGGCGTTATGAACACGCTACAACACATCCATAATGTCGTATAAATGTGCGCTAAGCTTCCCTTTAATGCCTCTCTAATGTAACTATTTTATGGAGAAAATCAAGCCCAGATGCAGCTCGCTCAATAAGAATCATCTTTTAAATTATCTCCCTCTAATACCTCTTGACTGGCTGCCGCTTTCCTCTATAAAATATGCTGAATATAAGCGGTGCAAGCCATAGAGCCGGTTGACGGCAGATCGCCCATTGAGCACATCACGAATGCAAGCGCTGCAAACTGTCTGACAGCATCTATTCATGCTTGATGTTAAAGAAAAGCTAAAACCCTACCACACGATGGCCCTCGAGAGAGGCGCTGATCATGCGGAGACAATCGAGACCTCGAACATCTTCACCGCCCCATGGGTACGGTTTAAGTGTCAATTCGGATGTTATGGATATGGCAGAAGCCTCTGCTGCCCTCCGCACTCCCCAACCCCGGAGCACATGCGCCAGGTCCTTGACTCTTACACCTACGCAATTTTGCTCCACCGCCATTGGCTAAAAGGGTATAACATTTTGGATGAATTCAATGAGATGGTGGTCGATATTGAAACCGCCCTCTTTCTCGACGGCTATTACAAGGCATGGGGAATGGGTAGCGGCCCGTGCAGGAGGTGTAAAAAGTGCGATACCGATGGCACCTGCATGCATGCGGATAGGGCAAGACCTTCGATGGAGGCCTGCGGGATTGATGTCTTCAAAACGGCGCGGGAACATGCCCTTCCCATTCATGTAATCCGCAACCACAAAGAGGAGCGAGATACCTTCGGCCTCGTATTAGTAGAATAAACCCCCACGCATGTACTTACCTCCATTGGCAGTCTGTTGTTTCAGGAAGACGATGTGGGCTATTCTTTCCCACCGTATCTGCGGAGCAATTCCTCCACGCCGTTATGTCCTCCTCTGATAGCAAAAGTGAGGGGAGTTTCCCCTTTTTTATTCTTAGCATTGACATCTGCACCCCTGGCGATAAGAAGTTCTAAAACACCCTTGCGGTCGCTCAAGGCAGCACAATGAAGAGGGAACCAGCCATCTTTATTTTTAGCATTGACGTCAGCACCCTTAGCGATGAGCAGTTCCGCAACATCTTTGTATCCAGCGGAGGCAGCATTATGGAGAGGAGTGTAGCCATATATATCTTGAGCACCTACCAAGGCCCCACGTTCGATCAAGAGAGCTGCCACGTCTTTATGGCCATTCTTAGCCGCATAATGGAGAGGGGCCTGGAGTATCCTATCTTGCGCATTTACCCGCGCCCCCTGCTCGATGAGGAGCGCTGCCACAGCCTTATGGCCATGCTCCGCCGCATAATAGAGAGGAGCTAAGCCGAGCTGGCTCGCGGCGTCTGCGGCATTCACATCACCCCCCTCTTGAATGAGACGTTTTACATTAACGATGTCTCCGCGCAACACAGCAGTATACATGGTTATGTCAGATAAATATCCACTCAAAACTAAACGTGTAACGCAGAATATTCCGCTCTCTGCCCGGGCTTCAATCAGTTCGGCACTGAATCGTATGCTATTCGGGTGAATGGTGCCGGTAACCGATGCCTCTTTGCCAGTGATTCGTAGAGATTGTATATGAATATACGGCTCTATCCTCCTGCCTAAGGAGCATCCGTAGATAAATTGGACTTCTTGCTTTTTTCCCAAAACATGATGTGAACCAAAACGTTCAACCAAAAACAAGCTCTCGAAATCATAAATACGAACCGAACTCCAATTCGGCTTCCCTCGAAGAAAGATCTCTAGTGCCACTTTTTCAATAATCAAGTCTCGTCGCGTTGACTGTCCGACTATCTGCTTTATTTTGCCCACAAGATCAGGGCTGTCGTCCAGCGGGATCAACGCAGTAACACTGCCATCAGCATTTTGAGAAACGATATAAAGCTTATCTACAACAATATCAACAAATCTTCCCTTAATAGTACGTCGCTTTACCTGCTCCTTTTTTTTATATCCGCCGCCGGCAATATATTCTTGCACATCAAACTCAATAGTCTTCGAGTACTCAGTTCCAAATGCATTGCCAGTATCAATACTGACCACTTTCCCAACATAAATAAGACTAGTAGTATAGGGATCAGCAAAAATCTCTAAGGCCGAAATATTCGTAGTTGTAGAAGGTTTTGGAGATTGGCCAACGCCTGCCGCAAAACATATCACCGAAAAGAGCACCAGAGAAAAGCCAAGCAATAATACTGTAGTCAATGCAAAAAACTTTCCGCACCGATTGAGAAGGCTTGATATCCTTTTTCCCATAATGTCCCTCCTTTCTTTTTCAAGAAGTGAAACCATCGGGTCATGTAAGAATATACCCCCCTTTTGCCTTCTTCGGGCTTAGGCGGAATATACGATCTGGGGAATGTAAGTTTCAATTAATTCAGAAAAAGGGGTGGTCGAATATATTATGTGATCTGTCTCTCTGCCGTTGCCCCTAAAAATTGTGTCTCTTTAAAAAATTCAAGATAAGCCGGATATAGTGCTCAGGTTGCTCCTCATAGGTATTGTGCCCGCAGTGTGGGAGCACGGCAAGCTCTCCCCTGGGAAGGTGGCGGTAAAATGCGACCCCCTGTTCTACATCAAAAAGGATGCTTCTGTCAGGATATAATACAAGAGCCGGGCATGTTACCGATGGCAAAAGACCTCGCAGATCAAAAAACCCCTTGCCATACGCCCCGCCGAAATTACAAAACTGTTTATGAAAGGATTCGACGTAGTCCTTTCCATGCCAATCAATTAACTTTTCTCTGATCTCCGGCTCCAGGTCACAAAATGGTTTTGGAAATTTCTCTGCGTTAAATTCGACCATGGTTATTTCGCTGTAACACTGCGTGCTTGATATGGTAATGCTTTTGACGTGCTGGGGGCGCTTCACCGCATAATCTATTGCGATTACGCCCCCCTCACACTGGCCAACGAGATGAAAAGAATCAATATCGAGCAAATCACTCAAGAGGGCCAACTCTTCTACGCTCTCAGAACGATATCTATCACTCTCATAAAATTCCGGGAAATCAGGGTCCTTCTCTGATTGGCCGAACCCTCGTCTATCATACAGCACGACCCTGTAACCTTTTTCTACGAAAGGCGGATATATCTTCTTCCACATCCTGGTGCAGCCAAAACCATGATGGAGAAAGACAATAGTGTCGCCATCGCCATGGGTCTCGTAATATATATTACGACCATTGATATCGGCAAAAGGCACGTATATCTCCTTGTACTTATTTATCTTTTTATTATCACACTTATCCCTTGAGGGCAATAAAAAAGCCCCTGACAAGGGGCTTAAGCAGAATAAGTGGGGGCTAAACGACTCGGATGGTCAACTGGAAGAACGGCTTATTGAGGATAACCGCCATCTTGCAGAATAGGAAAGAAGTTTACGTCAATAACTATGAGCCTCGTTTCTGGCCGAATTGTTCCCGCAAGATATGCTTCAGTATTTTGCCGCTGGGGGTTTTGGGTAATTGGTCAACCATCTCGACTGATTGGGGAACCTGATAATCTTGTAACTGAGGTTTGCACCAGTCAATTATTTCCCTACTGCTCGCCTTTTCTCCCGCCTTTAGGACTACCACCGCCTTGATTTCTTCATTCATCCCTTCCTTGGGCATCCCTATCACAGCTACCTCGGCGACTGCGGGATGCAAGGACAACACACTTTCGACTTCCGGAGAGTAGACCGGCTGGCCACTCACCAAGATAGTATCCTTCTTTCTGCCTGTCATATAAAAGTAGCCGTCTTCATCCTTTTTTGCCAGATCACCTGTATGAAGGTACCCGCCTTCTAATGTCTTGGTGGTTACTTCCGGCATATTCCAGTAGCCTGTCATCATGCTATCACTCTTAACTAATATCTCACCCACCTCGCCAAGGGCGCAGTTATTGCCTTCCTCATTGCTTATTTTTACCTCAACATTAATCACCTCTTTACCGCAGGAACCAGCCCTTTTTACCTTCTCCCACGGCCCTTCCATCAAGGGCGCCATAATCACTGCCGGCCCCCCTTCTGTCAACGCATAAACCTGAATGATTATATCGCCAAAGATCTCTTTAAGGCGCCGCTCCAGCCCTTCAGGCAATGGCGCGCCTGAATAGATCATTATTCGCATACTGCTCACGTTATATTTGTTTATATCCGGGTAATCAATTATGGGGACTATCATCGGCGGCACAAAGCAGAGGGTCGTCACCTTCTCCCGCTCGATAGTCTCCAGAACCAGTTGAGGATCGCGGGCATCCATCAATACACTCGTGTTTCCCATATAAAAATGGCACCTCATATGCCACAAGGAGCCGATATGGAAAAGAGGTAAGATAACTAAATGGATGTCACTACGGTTTATGGGAAAACAGCTTAAGATGGTATAGGCCGAGTCCAAAATCTGGCTCTTGTGGCTGAGCATCACGCCTTTGGGCGCACCCGTGGTGCCGCTTGTGTAGAGAAGCCAGACAGTATCCTCCTCGTTAATGGGCACTGCTGGCTCGCTGTCAGGATAGCTTGATAACAACTTTTCATAACTCTGAGCTGCGGGATTATCCCCGAACATAATGAAATTTTTTACCAGCTCCAAACCGGGGCGGAGCGAGTTGACGGTATTGAGATAATTCTCACTAAAGAGAAGCGTATTGATCCCGGAATGCTTCATAATATAGGTCATCCCCGCCGCATCCAGAGAATTATTAACCGGTACGATGATCATACCACCCTTGGCCGTGGCGAAAAATGTCTCCACATACTGGTGGCAGTTATCAGACAGCACCCCCACCCTGTCCCCTTTTTTAACACCTTTGCCGAGCAGGGCATTAGCCAGGCGGTTAGCCCGGCTATTGAGCTCTCGATAGCTGAGTCTGGTGTCGCGACATACGAGAGCTGTCTTTTCTGGAAACTTCAAAGCGTTCAGCCGTATAATGTCACCTAGTAACATCGTAACCCTCCTTCCTGTGCGCAAGAGGCCACTATGGTATAGTGACCTTGCTGTTATCGGATGATCGGCTCATGTACTGGAGAAACAGGAATACTCTGAACTAACTGCCACGTGGTCATCATCAATACACCTTAACGAAACGGAAGATGTGCGTGCGCGTCATCGGCGTTTATAACACAAACAACATATAAATACTCTAGCCGCCCCTTATATGCTTGTCAAGCTTCGAATACAGGGGTTTCGGTTTCTTCTGTTCACTCAATATTTTCTCTGGCTTGTCGATCTCTCCCAATAAACTCGTTTTGTTTCTTAAAGCTGACGCCTGTTATTTTTCAATTTGCAAGCGCATAGTGGGCTATCTTCAGGCAAATCTTCGACTATTTTTGGAAGAAATAGGCGTTGTCGGCATTTTCCTTTATGTTATCCTCTTGTAGGTCGAATAGGCTTCCATGAAGCTTGGGAATCCCGCCGTCTGGATTATGAGAAGCAGTGTGTGCTTTATCTCTTCCTCTGTCGCCCCTGCTTTGCGTGCCTTCGCAATATGTGTCTCAAGGGCTACCGTATGTCTGCTCGCACCCGAGGCGGCCACCTTGATAAGCCAACGAACCTTTTCCGGGAGTGGCCCTCCCTCTTCGTGAATCTTCTTTCCCAAGGCCTCATGTCCCTGGTAGATCTCAGGAAAATCCTTCTTAAAGACCGTGAAGATTTCGTGCAGATCGTCCATAGCTTCCTCCTTTTCCAAACAGCGAAAAATTAGGGCTGTTGGTTCTTAGATTGCATAACTTGTCTATCGAAATTGAGTAGATTCTTCCAAGAAAAAAACCGTGAGAACCAACGTCCCCAAAATATCCTCTGCCCCCCTGGATAACCAATCTTTCTTGCCAAGTCAATTCAGAAACTACGTCCTTTCTTCCCCTCCGACGGATATCACAAAAGCTTCTTAAATTCTTCAATAGTGAGACCTGCATCTATAACAATACCACCCATGGTGAAAGCATTGATAGGATTCGCCCTTGGAATGGTAATGATCCGTTCTCCATTTGTCATGGTAATATGTTTCCCCTGCCTGGCAATCCGGAATCCGGCTTTTTCAAAGGCCTTGACTGCTCGCTGATGGTTAACGCCAGGGAGGTTGGGCATAAACCTATCTTACTTCGACATAACGGAATTCCGTGTTCTTGCTCAGGTCTTCGACAGTCTCTAAGTATGCCTGAATAGCATCTCTAATATTTTCCAATGCCTCTTGCTCCGTACCCCCCTGAGACCAACACCCCGGCAGTCCAGGAACCCATACAGCATATCCTTCTTCAGTCTTTTTGAGATTTACTTTGTACTTCATAGAATACCTCCAGAAGTTTTAACTTTAAATATTATACTCTTTATCAAAAACATTGCAATGATGGGGGTGGACATGGAGCCGGAGTTATAGTAATGTACTTCTGTCGGGATGTGGCTCAGTCTGGCTAGAGCACCGCGTTCGGGACGCGGGGGTCGCTGGTTCAAATCCAGTCATCCCGACCATTATTTTGTAAAAATAAGGAATTATCCCCCTCATCCTGACCCTTTCCCATCACGCCAAGGCGTGAGAGAGGGAGATAGTATGATCGACAGCAATCTGAATCCCCCTCAGCCCAACCCTCTCCCCCCTGATGTGGGGCGAGGGAAATATTTGAATTGCGACACAGTCTCCAGGGAAGAGAGGACATAAAGGTGACACGATGCTAGTCAATATCCTCCTAATTTTTTTCGCCTATCTGTTAGGTTCAATCCCAACAGGTGTGCTTCTCTCCCGCGCCCTGGCCGGGGTGGACCCGCGCCAAAAAGGAAGCCGCAACATCGGCGCCACCAACGTGATGCGCACAGCCGGCAAGGCCCTGGGCGCAATGACCCTCATCGGCGATTGTCTAAAAGGACTCATCCCCGTCGTTATGGCCTTGTGGCTGGTGAAAGAACAACCCTGGGTCGCCGCTGTAGCCCTGGCTGCCTTTCTCGGGCACTGCTTTCCAATCTACCTGCGCTTTAAGGGGGGCAAGGGGGTGGCCACGGCCCTGGGGATCTACCTGCCCCTGGTACCCTGGGCAGTGCTTGTGAATATCTGCGTCTTTGCCGGTGGGTATGCGATAACGAGGATGGTCTCGGTGGGGTCGCTGGCTGCTGCTGTGGCCATGCCCCTGCTCTGCTGGCTTTTTGGATACCCCGCAATCTATCTGATCTTGAGCATCTGTGTGGGCGCGCTCGTCATCCTGCGCCACAAGAAGAATATCCAACACCTGGTTGAAGGCAGAGA
The DNA here is from genome assembly GCA_964354505.1 of uncultured Thermodesulfobacteriota bacterium. Classification (GTDB taxonomy): domain Bacteria; phylum Desulfobacterota; class B13-G15; order B13-G15; family RBG-16-54-18; genus RBG-13-52-11. Next base: position 3,211 of record CAYHAB010000061.1, on the reverse strand, counting down.
GAGCAAAATCTAACTCAAAGCTTTTTTAAGATCGCCTGCCTGCGCCGCTCCTGTTTTGACAGCCGCCAGGCAGTCCCCTTCTTTTTCCCCACGACTAATTCTTCTGCGTCCCCTTCCTCCTCGCCCCTATCGTCTCCCTTCATATCGCCGGCAAGGACCGCCTCCAGCTTCTGCTCGAACACGTGCGATAAGATAGCAGATACACCTAACCGCTCGGCATGCCTCTGTATCTCGAGGTCAGAGGTCACCACGGCGCCGTACTGCACCTTTTTTACCCTCCGTTTGATCCACTCATCGGCCGTCTCCCCCTTGCCGGTGTAGACCACTTGCACCCCTTGCTTGGTCTGTTCCGTGCTGATTGGACTAAAACCTCCCCACCCATCGAAGACCACCGTGATGGGATGCCCCCGGACCGTGCGATACGCCCCCAGGCGCTCCAGGAGGGCCTCCCTCCCGCGCTCCAGGCTCCGGGCATCCAATGGGCTCAGGGAGCTTGACTGCCTGATGAGGTTGTACCCGTCGATGATGAGTTCAAGGGGCATGGCGGTCCTTTTATGAGAGGTTTCCCCCTCACCTTTCTCCTCTCCCCACGTAGGGAGAGGAAATAACAAGAAATTATCATCTCTATAACACAATTAAAAAGCCCCTTCAAAACGAAGAGGCCTTTAAAGGTTTAATGGTTCAAGTAAAAACCTTTGATTCCGTCTGTAATCAGAGGTATGAGATCCACCCCTGATACTGTTTCAACTCACCGTGTACGGCCTTAAAGAAGGTGGTCTGAATCTCCTTGCTGATGGGGCCGGGCTTGCCGAGCCCGATCTTTCGATCGTCGATCTCGCGCACCGGGGTGACCTCCGCCGCAGTGCCGGTAAAGAAGACCTCATCGGCGGTATAGAGTTCATCCCGGGTAAAGCGCTGTTCTTCCAGCTTCATACCCTTGTCCGCAATGATGGTCATGATTGATGCGCGGGTGATCCCGGGCAGAATAGAGGTGAGCGGCGGGGTCTTGATGAGCCCGTTCTTCACCATAAAGACGTTCTCACCGCTGGCCTCGGAGACGTAGCCGTCGGTATCGAGCATGAGGGCCTCGTCGTATCCCCCCCGCACCGCCTCGCGCTTGGCGAGCACCGAGTTGACGTAGTTGCCGCAGATCTTGGCCTTGGTCATCATGACATTCACGTGGTGGCGGGAATAGGAAGAGGTCTTGACCCTGGTCCCCTGTTCGAGCGCCTCCTCACCGAGATAGGCCCCCCACTTCCAGGTGATGATAGCCACCCTGATGGGATTGTCCTGGGGGTGGACCCCCATGACCCCGTCCCCGATGAAGCAAAGGGGGCGGATATACCCCTCCTTAAGACCATTGACACGCAGGGTCTCTTTGCACGCCTCCATCAGCTCTGCACGGGAGAAGGGGATCTCGAGCTCCGCGATGTGGGCTGAGTCGAAGAGCCGATCGATGTGCTCCGTAAGGCGGAAGACCCCGGAGCGTCCGTCGCGACACTGGTAGCAGCGAATCCCCTCAAAGACGCCCATGCCGTAGTGCAGCGTATGGGTGAGGATATGCACCTTCGCCTCATCCCAGCGGATCAGCTCACCATCCATCCATATCCTATCCGTCTTCTCTACCATGCTCTGTTCCCTTCCGTCCTGAAATCAAACTCTTGCCTCGGTCTTGCTGATCTTGTCCAGGATGCCGTTAATGAAGGCCCCCGATTCCTCCGCACCGAACTTCTTACCGAGGTCGACGGCCTCGTTCATGGCCACCTTGTTAGGGATGTCTTCGCAAAACAGGATCTCGAAGATCCCCATCCGCAAGATGCTCCGGTCCACCCAGTCCATCCGGTCCAGTCGCCAGTGCTCGGAGTGCTTTGCGATCAGTTTGTCGATCTGTTTACAGTGCCCGTGGACCCCCTCGACTATCCTCCCCACGAACTCCTTCACTTCCTCCGACGCTGCTACATTCCGCCAAAAGAGCTCAAGGGCCTCTTGGGGACCAGCGGGATTGACCTCCATCTGGTAGAGCATCTGCAACGCTAATTCCCTGGCCCTGCGTCTCGCACCCAACGGAAGCCCTTCAGAGCCCGGAAGGCCTCATCCCTTGGCGCCGCCCACGTCGCGGTAGAGGTTCGCCATTTCAATGGCCGACAGGGCAGCATCCCACCCCTTGTTGCCGGCCTTGCTGCCTGCGCGCTCGATGGCCTGCTCGATGGTATCGGCTGTGATCACCCCAAAGGCGATCGGGATGGAGCTCTCAAGCGACAACTGGGCGATCCCCTTGGTCACCTCGGCGCTGATATAGGTGAAGTGGGGGGTAGCCCCTCTGATGACCGCCCCGAGGCAGATGACGGCGTCGTATTTATCCATCTCCACCAGTTTTCTGGCCACCGCGGGTATCTCAAAGGAACCGGGGGTCCGGTATATCTCGATGGCGTCTTCCTTGGCGCCGTTTCTGCGCAGGGCATCCAGCGCCCCCTCCAAGAGCCGTTCGCTGATAAAGCTGTTGAAGCGGCTCACCACGATCCCAAAACGCAATCCCTCTGCCCGTATCTTCCCCTCGACGATCTTCGCCATATTCACGCTCCTTCTATCTTCAGGACATGCCCCAACTTCTTCTGTTTGGTCTTCAGGTAGCTGATATTTTCCTGGTGCGGCTTAACCTCGATAGGCACCCGCTCCATCACTTGCATGCCGTACCCCTCAAGCCCGATGATCTTTTTTGGGTTGTTGGTCATGAGCCGGATCTTGTGCAGCCCCAGATCGGCCAGGATCTGAGCCCCGATGCCGTAGTCCCGCAGGTCCGGCGCAAACCCCAACTCCTCGTTGGCCTCCACGGTGTCCTTGCCGTGCTCCTGGAGGCAGTAAGCCCTAAGCTTGTTGGCCAGGCCGATCCCCCTCCCCTCCTGGCGCATGTACAGCAGGACCCCTTTCCCTTCCTGGTCGATCATCCGCATGGCGGCGTGCAGCTGCTCCCCACAATCGCAGCGCAGCGAGCCGAAGACGTCGCCTGTAAGACATTCGGAGTGGACCCGCACCAAGACGATGTCTGCGGGCTCAATCTCCCCCTTGACCAGGGCGAGGTGCTGATGGGGGTCCACATCGTTCTCATAGAGGATGCCCGTGAACTCCCCGCCGTACTCTGTCGGCAACTGCACCGTGGCCACCCGCCGGACGAGTGATTCATTGTGCAGCCGATACTTGATGAGATCGGCGA